>JAAOXT010000013.1 GCA_018221045.1 Nanobdellota archaeon
AACATGAACAACAAGTCCAAAAAGTAAAACGCTGTGAAAAAACTTTTAACAGTGTTGCGCAAAACCAATTGCAAAACACTAGGCTTTTCTCCCTGATAACTTTTAACTCTTAAACCCAAAAAATACTCGCCAAAAGTGGAAGCGTTAAACCATTCAGTGACAAAAAAGTACAGGAAATAAACGATTGAAAGGAAAAAAAAAGCAGACTCCACCTTACCAAGAACAGAAGGGTTGTTCTCCAAAAAAAGCATGGCCTCCTCAGTCGAGTTCGTAGGAACATTACTTCCATCTAGCATAATGTTCATGACAGGACTGTAAATGAAGAAAAACAACAGCAAAACGTCAATGACGAAAGATCCTAGCTTCTTAAAGAAACCAGCGTTCTTCAACTTTAGCTTGCCTTTGGAAAGATTGTAAAGAAGCCCTCCCATAAGAGTATATTGTTCGGCGCGAGTAATATATAAATCTTCATAATAACCTTAACTAAACATGCACGAATTCTACAAAGAAATCATACAAGAACTGTTAAAAGGAAATATTCGAGACAAAAACCATTTGGGCAGAAGAAAGAATTGGATTGCAAAAAAACACGGGCTGAACCGCGTCCCCACAGACGCGGACATTTTCATAGCATCAAAATACGACCCGCGACTAAGAAACTTTCTGAAAATGAAGCCCACGCGAACAGCTTCAGGGGTCAGCGTGGTCGCGGTAATGGTGAAACCGCACTCGTGCCCTCACGGCAAGTGCGTTTACTGTCCAGGAGGGGTTGATTACGGAGCCCCCCAATCTTACTTAGGTGAAGAGCCAGCGCTGATGCGCGCGAAAATGAATCAGTTCGACCCGTATAAGCAAACCCAAAACCGTTTACGACAATACTTGCAGACAGGCCACGAATTTGATAAAGTAGAACTCATTGTCATGGGAGGAACTTTCAATTCCCTCCCCAAGAATTATCAAAAACGTTTTGTAACAGAATGCTTTCGAGCCATGAACGATTTCCCAAAAAAAACCAGCAGAAAAACCACCCTGCTGGCGGAGCAGAAAAAAAACGGGCAATCCAAAATAAAGAACAGCGGAATAATATTTGAAACCCGGCCAGACCATTGCTCTCAACAAGAAATAGACGAATTCCTAAAACTCGGAGGAACACACGTTGAACTCGGAGTCCAAACCACTCGCCCAGAAGTATTGAAAAAAATTGGGAGAAAACACTCGCTGCGCGACACCATCCAAGCAACCAGAAGACTAAAGGACGCTGGCTTCAAAATCACCTACCATTTGATGCCATTCCTGCCAGGCTGGACCATGAAATCAGACCAAGAAATGTTTAAAGAAATCTTTCAAAACCCGAATTACAAGCCGGATGAACTCAAAATTTATCCATGCTTGGTGATAAAAGGCACCGAACTGTACAAATGGTGGAAAAAAGGAAAATACGTTCCGGGAAGCGACGAAACAGCAGTAAAAATGTTATCCCAAGTCAAAAAACGAATCCCTCCTTACGTTCGAATCAAGCGCTTGATGAGAGACGTTCCAGCGCCACTCATAGAAGCCGGGCCGAAAAAAGGAAACCTCAGAGAGTTAGTGCTGAAAGAAATGAACAAAAAAAAATGGAAATGCAACGACATTCGGTGCAGGGAAGCAGGCCTACAATCCCTAAGAAACAAAAAAATCAAAGGCAAAATAAAACTAAAACAAATAAAGTACGAAGCATCCAAAGGAACAGAATACTTCCTCTCATTCGAAACCAGCAACACACTAATCGGATTTGCTAGACTGCGAATCCCGCACGACCCGTGGAGAAAAGAACTCAGAAACTCTGCAATCCTAAGACAACTGCACGTTTTCGGTCCACTAGTCCCGGTAAACGCCAAACCAGAAAAGAGATGGCAGCACAAAGGATTTGGAAAAAAACTCATGCGAGAAGCCGAAAAAATAGCGATAAAACAAGACTGCAAAAAACTAGCCGTGATAAGCGGGATAGGCGTCAGACCCTACTACGCTAAAATAGGGTACAAGCTGGAAGGAGCTTACATGACAAAAAAGTTATAAAAACCAGACGACCATTCTTTTCACATGACTCTTATTTCTGACGTAATGATAAGAGAAGTGGTTACAGCAGACCCTGAAGAAACCATTTCGAAAATAATATCTAAAATGAACAAGTACGACGTCAAGGAACTGCCAATCATTGACAACAAAAAAAAAGTTCTAGGAATGATAACACTCAGGAGCTTGCTCGACATTAAAGCACCTGCAAAAATGAAAGTAAAAAACTTGTCGTTTAAAACACCCACCTTAAGTCCTGATGACACAATTGACACATTGATCACTGTAATGGTTGAAGCAGGGCTTGAAGCGCTGCCAATAACACGAAACGAAATCCTTGTAGGATTCGTATCAGAATATGATGTATTAAAAAATTTATTGGAATCCGGATTCATCCAAAAATACTTTGTTCAGAACTGGATGGTAACGAGCTTTCCAACACTAAAAAAGAAAGACGAGCTCGAAAAAGCCAAACGATTAATGAGACTGTACAACTTAGGAGTGCTTCCCATAACCGACGAAGAAGAATTTTATGACAGTTCAATCTTCCTCATGGACATCATGAAAAAAACTTTTATAGTATCACAAAAAATGGGAAGGGGAGACGCTAAAGGAGAATCCAAGCCACTCTTGGAATCGCGTGTGGCGGACTTGGCCAGCTCAGAAACCCCAAACATCAACCCGAAAGAGGAGATAACAAGCGCGCTCAAAAAACTCTTGGACTATAAGATGAAGGGAGCAGTAATACTGGAAAACAACAAACCCGTCGGAATCCTAAGAAGAAGAGACATCCTGTACAGGCTGGCAAAAGAATTCCTGCAAAAAGGAGTCATGGTAGAATTCTTAGGACTAAAACTGGACTGGGAAGTGCTAGGCAGGTTGAAAGACCTGATTTCGGAAAACGTCAGAAAAACCCTTTACTTCATTTCGTTCGACAAATTAAAAGTGCACGTAAAAGCAATTCACGACATAGAAAGAAAAAAATACGAGATAAGGGTGCAAGCATCACGCCCCGGAAAAACGTACAACATAAAAAAAGAAGGATGGGACATCCACTTCACCATGGAAGACGCGTTAAGACAACTGGAAACCATCGCCAGAAAAGAGAAAGGCTAGTTTCTACCTTTTCATAAACGCTTCAACCAAATATGTTATTATCCCCTCATCAGTCGCGATAGATTTAATTAAAGAATGTATCATATCCCTATCCTTGGTGATACCTTCTTCAAATAACTCTAAATCATCCTTTTTAATCTCACAAAAATTAAAATCAAATAATTTCGGCATTTTTTCATGAACAAGAATGTTGTGAACACCCAAATCAATGCCTGAAACACCCATTCTTTGTATTGATTCCACATTCTCTATTAACTCTTCAAAAAAAACTCCATCGAATTGTCTCCTCATACCCCTTTCATATATGGAAGTTCCTTCAACATAATCCTTAAGCAAGCACTTAATCATTTGATTAGGATAAACTACCACATCCACTAACCCATAAGTTGAAGGCGTGTGTTCATTATGCTCAAGAATTCTTAAAACCCTATCCTCTTTAATCAAGCTCTCTAGCCAACCTAATTTCAAAACCTTTTTATCATCCATTACAAAAATCGAACCGTTCAAACGCTGAGCAGAGCAGGATTCCCCATTAACATAAATGGTTAAAGAAGGATCTGCTTGGAAATTTTCCGCCATAAAACTCACAGAACCAAAAACGCCCTTTTAAAACTTTCGAAACAAAAATTTTAAGAATGATTAAAGGAAAACGCTTAAAAAAAACAAATACAAAAATTCTTGCTTATAGGCCTGTAGTGTAGCGGTCAAGCATAGATGGCTTTGGACCATCAGACCCAGGTTCGAATCCTGGCAGGCCTATAACAACCACCCAAAAAAGCATTACTATTAAGAAGTAGTAAATTATTTAAAGGGTAGATTATATTAATCTTGTAATATAAGATATGAATAAAAATGATGCTAGACACCGTATTCGCAATACTATTTTACGCTTTGATAGGGATTTACCTATTCAAGAATAGAAAGAATGTGCAGAGAGAGGCTAAAATCATTTTTCTCGTACGAACCAAGAGAGCAGTTGGTTTCATAAAAAAGTGGGGCGAGAAATTCGACGTTTTCTGGAAGGTTTTCGGAACCGTGGGAGTGGTGCTGGGCGTTTCCGTGATGATTCTTGTTTCAGCTTTGTTCATTGATAACTCTTTGAAAATGTTTTCAGCGCCCAGCGAGGCAGCAAAAACTTACCTTGTTATTCCAGGTGTTCAATTGCCAGGCTCCCCAATATTCATTCCATTCATAGCAGGAATACTATCTATATTGATATTAGCGGTTATTCACGAGTTCGCTCACGGGTTCGTGGCAGCGGCTGAAAGAGTCAATCTTAAGTCAGTGGGTTGGGGTTTATTCCTCTTTTTCCCATTGGCTTTCGTGGAGCCTGACGAGAAAGATATGAAAAGAATATCTCCCATGGCGAGGATGAGAATATTCGGTGCAGGGTCTGCCGCGAACATAACAGCTTCCATAATTTTCGCTTTAATACTATATCAAATAATTGCTCCAGCAATGACGCCTTTGATAGAATTTGACGGTATTCAAATAGTGCAAGTCAACCCTGGGTCGGGCGCCATGGAAGCGGGGGTTGAACCAAACTTGTTAGTGACAGGGATAAACGGGCAAGAAGTTAGGAATATGAGTCAAGCAATTGAATTCTTGTCAGGCGTTAAGCCCGGCGAAACAGTTACTTTGTTGGGGAATGATTCGAAAACTTATTCAGTTGTGTCTAGCACTGACTCAAACAATTCTTCAAGGGCAATCATGGGCGTTACGTTCTCTCAGCACTGGTCTTTCAAAGAAGAAAACATGACGTCGACAGTTCTGTTTTCGCTCCAAACATTTTTTTTCTGGCTGGCCAATCTTAACCTTATGGTAGGAATAATGAATTTGCTGCCAATAATAATTTTGGACGGGGGTAAGATTTTTGCTGAGATACTTGGGTACAAGCTACCGGAAAAACAAGTTTGGAAAATCGTTGTAGGCGTGTCCAACATATTGGTAGTATTGCTAGTGTTCAACATAGTTGGTTCGTACTTGATCTGAACAGAGGTAAAAAAAAAATATGGTTAAGATAACAAGGAATTTTTTGAAAAGGGTGGATGTGCAGGAATTGTTAGAATTGGTTGGCGGGCCTAACGGCGAAAAAATTTTGATGAAAGTTCCTTCAACCAAGTTCGTCAGCGAGTTCAGCCTAGCGGATTTAGTGAACATTCACATCAATAAGGTCAGAAGCATTCTTTACAAGTTTTACGAGCATAAAATAGTGGAGTTCACGAAGCACAAGGATTTGGATAGGGGGCTTTACATTTATTCGTGGAGACTATTGTTGGATAACGTTAAATCAACGCTGATAAAGAATAAGAAAGCAGAGATTAAAATATTGCAGGATAAACTTTTATCTGAAGGTTTGCAAAACCATTTCAAGTGTCATGGCTGCGGAACGTTTTACACTTATGACCAGTCTCTTAATAACAATTTTTCGTGCCCTTACGATGACTCTCCTTTGAAGATGGTTGACCGGCAGAGAGAGGTTAGAAAAATAAGAAGACAAGTATCTTCTTTGGAAAAGCAGATAATGATTCTCAGAAAAATGGCTTCTTAATCGATTTCTTCAACCACCATTTTTTTAACGGTTTCTGGGTCTACTTGCAGTCTAGTCTTTTTCAGCACCGCGCCTACAATGAAGTGAACAGCTTTTTCTTTACCTGATTTGTAATCGCTGACAGCTTTCGGGAATTCGGAAACAGTTTCTTTAACGATTCTTCGCACTTTGAGTTCGTCTTTTATCACGCTGAAACCTTCTTTTTCTAAAAGTTTTTCAGGATTGTCTTCAGAAGCAATGAATTTGCCGATTAACTCTTTTCCAATCCTTCCAGTCATCTTCCCAGAATCCATGAGTTCAAGAAATTTGATGAATTGTTTTTTTCTTAAAGGCATACTCGTTTCATAAAACTCTTTGTTCACAGAGTTAAGAAAGCCTAGAACCTCCACTATCAACCAGTTCGCAAGCTTCTTGTGATCATTATAGGTTTTAGCGCACTTCTCGAAGAAACCTGCGAGAGCAGGGTCGGCATAAGTCAAGATGCTCGCTTGCTCGTGATTAAGACCGTAATCCTTTCTAAACCTTTTTTCAATCTCTTCAGGCAGTTCAGGCAATGAGTCATCCAACTTTTTGAAATAATCCTTACTCATTTCAAAACTTGTTAAGTCAGGCTCAAAAATGTACCCGTAATCAATCTCTTCCTCCTTGCTTCTAAGAGTGTAAGTCTTGCCTGTTTCAGAGTCAAAAGTTCTTGTCTCCATATCCACTTTTTTACCGAACTTTACGAGATGGGTTTGCCTCATGATTTCAAAACGAATGCTTTTTTCCATGTCTTTGATGCTGCCAACATTCTTTATCTCTGACCTGTTGCCCCCGGGAACACTGACGTTAACGTCAGCCCGCCACTTTCCTTTCTTAACGTCAAAAACCTGGATGTGTTGCAAGTAAGATAACAATTTTTTCATGAACGCTACCACTTCTTCAGCTGTTTTGAAGTCAGGTTCAGTGACGATCTCGCATAGAGGAACGCCTGAACGATTATAATCCGCCAGAACATACTTTGCAGTAGTTATCCCCCCTCCAACGTGGACCAGTCGAGCAGGGTCTTCTTCTAAATGAACTCTTATGAGTCTTACACGTTTTCTTTTTCCTTTCACTTCGACGTCAAAGTATCCTCCAATCGCGAGAGGTATCTCGTACTGAGTTATTTGAAAGTTCTTTGACATGTCTGGATAAAAATAAGATTTTCTTGAAAAGAACATTTTATGTGAAATCTTTGAATTCGTGATAAAAGCGATGCGGTAACCCAGTTCAATAGCTTTTTCGTTAATCCTTGGTTTTGAGCCCGGCAACCCCAGACAGGTTGGGCAAACGTTAACGTTAGGCTTGGGGTTCGGCTCGTTCCTGCAGCCGCAAAACAATTTGGTAGCAGTGTTAAGCTGAACGTGAACTTCTAAACCTATCTTCGCCATGCTTTCACCCCCGCGAAACCCAATATTTTTTCTTCTTGGAAGTGGTCTGCCATCAAATGCAGTCCGATAGGCATCCCTTTATGAGTTCCGCATGGCACGTTCATCATAGGTATTCCAGCCAGATTTGGCGCGACGGTTAGAACATCCGCCGCGTAAACTTGGGTTGGAGTGAGTTTTCTTATTTCGCTGAACTTTGGGGCGATGAAAGGCATTGTTGGCGCGGCCAGCACGTCGCACGTCTTGAAAGCTTTTTTGAAATCGTTGATGACAAGCGTTCTGATTTTCATTGCTTTCAAATAATATTTGTTCCTGTATCCTTTCATTCGCATGTATGTTCCGAGCAGGATTCTTCTTTTCGCTTCCTCGCCGAAACCTTTAGTCCTGACTTTGGAGAAGTACTCGTTGAAACTTCCTTCTATAGGGAGGCTTAGCCCGTACCTCATCCCGCAAAGCTTTGCAAGGTTGGTTGATGATTCGGTCATGGCGATTATGTAATAAGCTGGCAACGCCAAATGAGTGTTGGGCAATGACACTTTCTTGATGGTCGCGCCTTCACTCTCAAAAAATTTTATTGCATCCCAAACATTTTTTTGAACACTTTCACTCACCGCGCTTGAAAAGTACTCTTTTGGCACGCCGACAACTTTATCTTTAACGCGTTTGAACGTGGTGTAATTCTTTGTTTCTCCAACACAGGTCTGGTCCAGGCCATCCTTTCCCGCAATCACGGATAAACCTAGAGCGCAATCCCACGCGTTCTTTCCCATGACCCCGATCTTGTCAAGAGAGTTCGAGTAATCAATCAATCCATACCGTGATACGAGCCCATAAGTAGGAGTTATCCCGTAAACACCGCAGAAACTTGCCGGGCACGAAATGCTTCCACCAGTGGACTCAGCTATCGATATATGAGGAAAACTGAGTGAAGCCACTGCAACCGCGCTTCCCCCACTGCTCCCCCCAGCTGAGCGGGAAGGGTCTATAGGATTTTTTGGGGTGCCGTAAGCGCAGTTCGTGGAAAAAGTTCCGAAACCGAATTCGTCTTGAGCGGTTTTTCCAATAATCACTCCACCCTCTTTTTTGATTCGTTTTACGACTGTCGCGTCAAAAGGAGGAACGTAACCTTCAAGAATTTTTGAGCCTGCAGTGGATTGAAGGCCTTTAGTGCACACGCAGTCCTTGACGCTGACAGGCAATCCTCCCAATTTTCCTTTTGTTTTTACATCAAATTTTTTTGGGATGGATATGAATATGTTGAGCCTCTTGTTTTTTTGAACGATTTCTTTCCTGACTTTTTTAAAAAAAGTTTCAGGTTTTACGAGTCCTTTTCCCATTTTTTGTAAGTGCTGTTTAACCATTTTTTTTTTTCACACCGATTTCGGGCCTTTAAAGAAACCTTTTTCTTTGTGTTCCGTGTTAGCCAGCGCTTCCTTATTTGTTAAAGATTTTTCTACACGGTCTTCGCGAACAACGTTAAAAGTTTTTATGACGTGGAATGAAGGTTCAACCCCGGAAACGTTAACTTTATCAAGTTCTGAGAACATTTTTAAGATGTCTTTCACTTCTTTTGAGAACTTTTTAGTCTCTGCTTTCGTTAAGTTCAGTCTTGCAACGCCAGCGACTTTTTTGACATCTATCATTTGAGAAGAAAATTGGGTGTTCACGCCTTATTAATTTTTTATGGTTTCAGAATGTCAGGGGTTCTGGGAAACATGACCACGTCCCTAATATCTTTTGCTCCAGAAATCCATTTCGCCAATCGTTCAAGCCCGACCCCGCAGCCCGCGTGAGGAGGCATGCCGTACTTGAACAAGTTCAAATACCATTCAAAACTTTTAGGGTCATAACCTTTACTCTTGATTCTTTTTAACAACTCTTTATAATCATAAATTCTTTGGCCTCCAGTGCATAGTTCTCCGAAGCCTTCAGGGGCGATCAGGTCGAAAGTCGCGGAAACTCCTTTTTTATTCTCGCCATAGTACATTCCGCGAAGCTTGGTCGGGTAATCCGTGATGAAAAAAGGGTCCTTGAATTTCTTGGATAAAGTGGTTTCGGCAGGGGTTGAAAAGTCGTCGTCCCTTTTTTCTTTAACACCAAGTTTTTCCAATTCCTTCTTCGCTTGCAGGAAAGTCATTCTTTTAAAAGGAGTTTTTGGGACCCGTAATTCGCGACCATAAAACTTGAGTTCTTCAGCGCAGTTCTTTTTAACGCTCTTCACAACGTGAACAATCAATTTTTCTAATAGCTTCATCACGTCGTTCTCGTCAGCGAAAGCGCATTCCATCTCTATTTGATGGAATTCCGTTAAATGCTTGGTCGTCCTAGACTTCTCCGCTCTCCACGAGGGCAGGATGCCGAAAACTTTTTCATGGGCGCTAATGGCTGCTTGCTTATAGAATTGGGCGCTCTGCGCAAGATAAGCTTCTTCATCAAAATATAATGTTGGAAACATTTCTGACCCTCCTTCAGTAGCTGTGGCAACAATGTAAGGAGTGAATAATTCCGTCCAACTCTGGTTTTGAAAAAATTCTCTTGCGCTTCTAGCAATCTCAGCTTTGATTTTGAAATACTTGTTAACACTTGGAATCCTTACAGCCAATTCTCTTTTCTGAAAAAGGGTTCCGGTAAGGACATCCGTTTTTTCAGAGATAGGTAATAAAAGAGGGGTGGCGGCTCGGGATAGCACTTCAACGTTTGTAGGAATTATTTCAAAACCTCTTTCGGCTTGTCCGGACTTTTTAACCACTCCTTCCACGAGGATTACTGACTCATAAGTCAATTTTTTTAGAACATCAAAAATTTTTTTGGACACCTTCTTTTTCGAAGCAGTCACCTGCACTATCCCTGTAGAATCCCTTAACTTTATGAAAACCAGTCCTCCAAAAACCCTAGAGAAATGAACCCATCCACCCACCAATACTTTCTTCCCTTCCATGGAAGACTTCACTTCTTTGCAATAATGGGTTTTAAGCATGAACAAGAATTAAATAGTTAATCAAGTTTTTTAATCCTTTCTCTTTCACTTTCAAAAATATTAAATAAGGTGAACTATGATTAAAGATTAATCTAAGAAATGGAATTGTTTAATCAAGTATCTGAAGTTGTTAAAAAGAAAGAAGGAAAATTCGCTGTTAGGGGATGGATTCACCGCAGAAGAGATCAAAAAAGTAAGATTTTCATAATCCTTAGAGACTCGACTGGAACAATTCAATGCGTTTTCGACCAGAAATTCGAAAAACAACTTAAAGGAGTTGGGATAGAAAGCTCCATAAAAATTTGGGGCGAAGCCAGCGAGGATAAAAGAGCGCCCAGCGGGGTCGAATTAATCGCGTTCAAGCTGGAAGTGGTTTGCCCGACAGAAATATTTCCTATTGCCAAAGACTTGAGTGAAGAATTCTTGCTTGACGTCAGGCACTTGTGGCTAAGGTCCGGCAGGATGACTGCAATCCTAAAAATCAGGGATGAAATCTTCCACGCTTCAAGACAATTCTTCAAGGAAGAAAGTTTTTACGAAGTGTCAGCGCCAATGTTCGTAAGCCAAGCGGGGGAAGAAGGTTCAACAATGTTTGAGCTTGAATACTTTGGAAAAAAAGTGTTCTTGTCGCAGACAGGCCAATTGCACTTGGAGGCAGCCATGTTCGGATTAGAAAAAGTTTATTCTTTCGGCCCATCATTCCGCGCCGAGAAATCCCGAACAAGGAGACATGTCACGGAGTTCTGGCACTTAGAAGGAGAAATGGCGTGGTTCAACCAGGAGATGAGCATGGATTTGCAGGAAAGACTCGTCCAATACATTGCAAACAAAGTTTACAAGAACTGCAAAAAGGAACTGAAAACCTTGAATAAAGAACCTAAGGAATTGCTTGAATTTCAAAAAAGGTTTGCGAGAATGACTTACGAGCAAGCAGTAAAAGACCTTAAGAAAACGGGTTTCAAAATCAAGATCGGAGACGACCTTGGAACAAGAGAGGAGAAAAAACTGGCTGAGAAACACGGACCAGTTTTCGTAATGAACTATCCAAAAAAGATGAAAGCCTTTTACATGAAAGAACACTCCAAGAACCCTAAACTCGTCTTGTGCTCAGACCTCATCCTACCCGGAGTGGGTGAAGTGATTGGTGCCAGCGAAAGAGAAACAGACTATGAGAAACTGGTCAAAAGAATAAAACAAGCAGGCGACGACCCGAAAAACTATGAGTGGTACCTTGACTTAAGAAAATATGGTAGCGTTCCGCACAGCGGTTTCGGACTCGGAATGGCAAGACTCATAATGTGCCTGACTGGCGTGGAGCACATCCGTGACGTCATCCCGTTCCCAAGAACAATGACGAGAACGTATCCTTGAAACCTTTTCATTGAAAACATTTAAAAACCATAAATAAGACAAGAAAATGATTTAATCAAAACGGGGGCGTAGCTCAGTCTGGCCAGAGCACTTGGCTTTTAACCAAGGTGTCGGGGGTTCAAATCCCTTCGCCCCCACCTTTTTTCCCAATCCTCTGTTGGCAAAAACCTGGACTAAAAAAAATAATGATTTCTTTTCAAGTTTTCTGAATTTATTGTTGCGTGTTAGCGTTAAAAGTGAATTCAGCGATAAAAATAAGTTTAAACGTGTAAAAAAGAATATTATTTGGATAAATTTTATTAACTTCTATTTCTCTACAAAATAGTTATGACGATTGCTTTCATACTCTTAACAGTGGAGCCGCGTTCTCAAGATAAAGTCATGAAAAAGCTTTCTGAAATACTTGAAATCACCGAGTTTTTCACGGTTTTCGGGGAGTGGGATGTTATAGCCAAGGCGCAAGTAAAAGACGTGCAAGAACTAACCAACTTAGTCGCGGAAAAAATCAGGAAAATAAAATCCATTAAATTGACCAGCACCCTAATAGTCGCGGAATAAAGAAAACGGAATTCTTATAAACAAATCTTGAAGACTCTTAAATTAAATGGTTACAGATATGTCCAAACAAGACGCGGATTATATTAGCAAGGTGGTTCTTATGGGTCGTGGCAGGGTTGGTAAAACAACTTTTGCGACAAGATTTGTTGACGGTTGCTTCCGAGAAGATTATAAGATGACTATTGGCGTGTCACACTCTCACAAAGTCGTGTCGATACTAGAAGATGAGAAAAAAGTTGGGTCAAGGTCAGTTAAATTAGTTTTATGGGACTTGGCAGGTCAGAGAAGATTCAGGGACGTGATACCTGGTTATTGCAGTTCAGCTGACGCAGTGCTTTTCTTCTGCAGTTTGCAAGACCCTGAAACAGAATTGATAGGCCTAACCTCCAATGAAAGAGAAGCGTTTATTGATGAAGAGTCGGATTCAATAAAAGAAATAAAATACTGGGCGCCTTTGGTTAAGAAGAACGCTCCCCAAGCTTTGAAATACTTGGTCGCGACTAAACTTGACTTAATCCCTGAAGGACGGAAAGCATCAAAAATAGAAGAAATACTAACACAATCAAAAAACACTTTCGGCTTCGGAGGAACAGAACTGTTAACAAAACAAGAATTCGGGCAAAGAATGAGAACAGCCCTGTCAGAACAAGTATTTGACTTCTACCCTTACGACCTTGACACAACAAAGTTCAAAGCAATGAACCTTGAAGACCAAATGGAGCTCTCGATTTTAAGATTCCCTGTTTACTTTGTATCTTCTAAAACAGGTTACAACGTGGGTAGGGTGATGCAAGACGTGGCAAGAGGAAAAATAAAAAAAGCTAAAATCAAAAGAACGTTCAAATCATTCTAAAGGTCTTAGTGTTGGGAACATTATTACATCCCTAATGCTTGGAGAATTGGTTAAAAGCATTACAAGTCTATCAACACCTATTCCTAACCCTCCTGTTGGGGGCAGACCATATTCTAAAGCTTTTACGTAATCTTCATCCATCGCGTGAGCTTCTTCATCTCCAGCAATTTTCTTCTTTTCATGATCTTTGAATCTTTCTCTTTGGTCTATTGGGTCGTTGAGCTCGCTGAAACCATTTCCTAGTTCCATGCCGAAAATGAATGGTTCAAACCTTTCAGTGTAGAACGGATTGTCACTGCACCTTTTAGCAAGAGGAGAAATCTCTACTGGGTGATGTGTTATGAAAATTGGTTGCACCAATTTTTTCTCGACGAACTCGTCGAAAAACCTGGCAATGATTTCTCCGCGAGAAGCGTTCTTATCTACCTTGATGCCTTTACTTCTGGCAATTTTTCTAGCTTCAACATCACTCGCGTTCTCCAAGTCTACTTTGGCGTACTTTTTGACGGCGTCAACCATTTTAATCCTCGGCCAAGGTTTTTTGAAACTGATTTTTTTGCCTTGATACTCAAACTCCAGCCCGCCAATCACTCTTTTAGCAATGTAGCAAAACATGTCTTCCACGAGTCTCATAACGTCATTGTAGTCGATAAATGATTGATATAATTCCATCATCGTGAACTCTGGGTTGTGCTTGGTGTCAATACCCTCATTCCTGAAGTTCCTATTAATTTCAAAAATTTTGTCGAAACCCCCGACCACTAGCCTTTTGAGATGAAGCTCTGGAGCAATTCTTAAGAATAATGGGATGCCTAAAGTGTTATGATAAGTCTTGAAAGGTTTTGCTAATGCGCCGCTTGGAATGGTGTGTAATATAGGTGTTTCCACCTCTAGAAAACCTTTATTTGTCAAATAATCACGCATCGCATCAATTATCTGACTTCTCTTGACGAAAGTTTCTTTCACTTTAGGGTTTGCAAGAAGGTCAGCGTACCTTTCTCTATAACGCGTCTCAACGTTTTTTAACCCAAAATAATCTGTTGGCAAAGGCCTTAAGGCCTTGCTAAGAATTTCGAAACTTTCAATGAAAACGCTCACTTCTCCGCGGTGAGTTTTAAGAACCCTGCCTTTAACCCCGAGAAAATCGCCGGTGTCAACAAACTTGACCAGTTCAAACTTTTTCTTAAGAGAAGACTTGCTAAAGTATATTTGAATCCTTCCACCAGAGTCCTCTAAATGCATGAAAACACTCTTGCCGTGGTCTCTAACAGACCGGACTCTACCTGCAAGCTTGACTTTTGTTTTGGATTCCTGCCCTTGTTTTAACTTCTTGAATTTTTCAAGAACTTGGGAAGAAACATGGTCGTACCTGAACTTTGTTTTACGAAAAGGGTTTACGCCTCTGGCCTCTAATTCTTCCAATTTTCTTAACCTGGCCTTTATGAGGTCGTTAACGTTTTTCATAACACGTACAATAATGTACACAAATGTTTAAAAGATTTACCAGTTCTCGTATTTGTTATATGGTCAGAGGATTAACCTGCCAGCAAGAAGTCATGAGAGAAATCCTTCTTGAACAATCTAGAAAACTGATTGATGATGAGTTAATGCAAAGCTTTGTTGAAATAGTTTACAGAAAAGATTTTGTTAACCCCTTATTCTTCGAAGACCCGTGCAGTGGGACCAGCAAGAACCATCCTCCCGAAAACAACGGTTTCGGCGGGATCGCCAGACACACGGTTAAAGCAGGTCACGTTGCGAGCAGTTTATCAGACTACTTCGGGCTCAACCCCTTGTACAAGAATTGCGCAGTGGCAAGCACGCTGGTTCATGACATTCACAAGTTCGGTCACCCCTCTTGGGGAACAAGAACTGCTAGAGGGCACGGCCCTAGCGCTGCGAGCGCTTTAGAAGACCTTGCAAAAGAACTGCGGTTCACGAACAAAGTAAAAAAAATGATTCTTGACGGGGTTAAATACCACATGTGGCAATGGATGCCCAACCCCGAAGAAGCGATAAAACCATTGAGAATAAATCCGTCGAGCAAAGGGCAAACCAACCCGCGAATCGTTCCATTCGTCGTTCAATTATCAGATTATTTGTCGAGCAGGAAAAACGCTTCATTCTATTCTAACGCAAGAATAGATGGTTGGCCTCAAAAAGATTACAAAGAAATGCTGCCAGAACTCAAAAGAACGATAAGCGACCTTAAAATAGTGGATGAAAAAATAGTTAATGACTTGAAACAAAGTTTTGTCCTTCAGTCAGATTATCATATAAATCTTGAAAAAATGCTTTCTCCAAGCAATTACACCGATAATTTTTTCGGCGAAAAAGACGCAACCCAAATCCCGGTAGAATTAAGGGGTTCAGGAGGGGTTTCCAGACTTGCCATCAAAACAGGGTACCTAGCGGATGATTTGTTAAGATTCTTCAATTTAAAACCCAGGTTCTGCGATGATTGCGGAAAACAAATTTCTGGTTACTCATGCCCAGAGTGCGAAACAGGGTTTGTTGAAAAAAACACGTTGTTCTGTCAAGAAACCCTTGCGGAATCAATGAAATGCTCTTTTTTAAGTAACAATTCATATTCTGGTTTTAATCCAGGAATAACGAGTCCACTAATAGGTAAAGAAACATCTGAAGAAGGGATTGGAGAAATACCTGAAGAAGGAATGCTGGTTAAAATAGGTTCTCAAAACCCGAAAACAGGTTATTTAATAGGAAGATTGGCTGGGCACGTGTCAAGAAAATTTTCTTTCTACCCTGAAGCAAGAGTCACTGGTTACCTTGGTGAAGCCATGCAAGCCGTAAAAGAATACACGCAACAATAAAAAAAAATTGTGAGAAAAGAATTAGTCTTTTATTTCTTTTTTTCTTTCTTTATAGGCCTCAAAGCCTTTGAACCGCACTTCCTGCACCTCGC
>JAAOXT010000014.1 GCA_018221045.1 Nanobdellota archaeon
CTCTTGTTGCGTGAAATCGCGAAAACGTCAAGAAAAGTTTTAGCACTATCACTCGAACCCCTCCTCATAAAATACGTTCTGCCCGCTTCCATCCTGTTCACAGCAACCATACTCCTTTCAGAACGATTCAAGTTAAAGACAAAACACAAGCTCATCCTGATAATCATTCTATTATTAATCCCCTCCCTTTTTGTTCTGATTTTTGAACGAGATGCCATCAACAACATCTCATCCACCTATCTTTTTGAAAACCAGCACTCAGAATTCTACGGAACAGTCTCAGAACTCACTCCACCAGACCTCAACTTTCTCTGGATAGGCTTCACCTACTTCACATTCCTAATCCCACTTGGTATCCCTTTCTTTTTCAAAAAAATTGACTTCAAAAAAGCGTTCCTGCTAACCACTTTCCTAATATCCACTCTCCTGGTTTTCAGCGCGAAACGCTACAGCTTCATAGGCTCCGCGTTCTTCGTACTACCCGCAGGACTATTCTTATCCTGGGTTTACAAAAAAATTGGGAAAACCAAAAAATTGAAAAAAATTGTTCCAATACTCCCCCTCATCTTCTTCCTGCCAGCAAGCATTTTATCGTTTCACTACACTCAAGGTCTTGGATTCAGAATAAATGATTCATGGCTGGACGCTTTCAACTGGATGGACGCGAACCTCGAACCCGGACCCGTCCTCGTCTGGTGGGACATGGGATCCTGGGAAGAAGGAACCCTGGGCTGGCCATCCTACATGGACTCAGTATTGGGGCAGAGTCCAGGAAGAATAACTGACTTCTCAAAATTCCTGCTCACAAACCAAACCCTTCCAAAATGGACGGAAAACGCGTCATACCTAATCCTGTCCTCGGACTTGGTTAACGTGTGGGGAAACGTTGAAGCCGCGGCCAACCTGACCCTGGACTCATCAATCATAAACTTTGGTTACGAAGGAACAAACACGCAAACCAACCGCGCCATTTCACAGTTCGCGGGCAGGGGGTACACGATACAAGTAATCGAAGAACTTGACCGCACCTATTCAATCCTACTGCCAGACATGCAATTGTCAAAGACTTTTGTCAAAAAAGGAAACCAAGTCACTGGATGGCTCTTAGAAGAAGCAATTGTCGCCAAAAAACTGGGGGCGAGCTTCTACGTGGACGCGGACCAGGGTTACGGAGTGTTTTTCATGAACGACCTGCTAGAGTCAAATTACGTTCAACTAATGTACATGGAAAGCCTTGAAGGCATAAAACCTGTTTACTACAACGGCAACGTAAAAGTTTTTGAGATCGGCTCTACCTATTTTGAATCAACCAGTTAACAGTATCCTCAATAGCTTTTTTGATAGAATGTTCTGGCTCAAAACCCAACTTTTTAAGCTTGTTAATGTCCAATAACATTTTAACCACGTCACCAGTCCACCCCTTGCTTCCACCCGTGTGCTTTAATTCAACGTTTTTCAAACCCATTGTCTCAATTATGGTTCGAGCGATTTCATCAACAGTTATCCACTCCTCACTGCCCTTATTATAATAAGCGTAACCCGTCGAGTTCTCCAAAGCATGGATTGAAGCCTTAACACAATCACTGACGTGCAAATAACTCTTACACTGCTTGCCGTCACCCAAAATCTCCAGTTCTTTAGGATTCTTTTTCAGTTTGTTGTAAAAATCAAAAATGACTCCATGCGTAAGCCTTGGCCCAATAATGTTCGCGTACCTGAAAGCAACGCAAGTCATTCCATAAGAGTGAGCGTACGTTGACAAATAAGCTTCCCCGCAAACCTTCGTAGCCCCGTACGGCGAAATCGGTTTAAAAACCTCTGTCTCAGGAGTCGGGAAAACCTTGGTTTCCCCATAAACAGTTCCACCACTACTCGCAAAACCAATCCTTTTCACGTCGTTAAGCCTCATCGCTTCAAGCACGTTCCAAGTCCCCTTAACGTTAATCTCAAAACTCCTGCCAGGATCATTAACAGAACCGCGAACATCAGGGTCAGCCGCGAAATGATAAACCTTATCCACGCCTGACAAAGACTCTTTTAACTTATCAAAATCAAGAATGTCCGCTTTAACGAGTTCAGCTTTCTCGTTCAAAAAAACAGGGTTGTTATCATAAACCAAAACTTGATGCCCTCTACTCAACAGTTCGTCCACCATGTGCGAACCAATAAAACCTGCGCCACCCGTCACGAGCACTCTCATAATCGAAAAAGAGAATTGTCGGGTTTTTAAAGGTTTTTAAGACAAAAAGTTTATAACAGTTTTCGAACAAATAGATATATCATGACTAAGAAAAAAGGCAAGTTCTTCAGCTTAAAAGAATGCTGCCAAAAAGTGGTCCAGTACAGATATGTGTTCGTCGCACTAATCGCTATCTCCATAATTGGATTAATAATCAATTATGATGGCGCGCTCACAGCTCTCAGAATCATACTAGGCGTCTTCTTCGTGCTCTTCCTGCCAGGATTCTTCGCAACCATCGCGTTCTTTCCAAAAAAAGGTGAGATTGACGAGATAGAAATCATCGCCCTATCCTTCGGTCTCAGCATCGCGATAGTACCTTTCACAGTATTCCTGCTCAACATCCTGCTCAAAATCCCGATAAACATTTGGACTGTAAGCATAGAAATCCTAGCGCTAATAGGTATTTTCTGGCTGGCTTACAAAAAACAAACAGGAAAATTCTACTGAACGATTTCAGCAACCCTCTCCCCAGACTTTAACGCGGAATTGCAATCCCTAACCCAAGGATACGTGACCGCCACGCCAGCCTGAAACAAACTCTCAACAGGAGTCTCGTAACCCGGCTTGTTCCTCAAATAATTCAAGTCATAAATAGGCGAAGCGTACCTCTCCCTGAAAACCTTAGACCACTCCACCTCCATTTTAGGAAAATGCTTTTTGACAACCCGCAAATAAACACTCTTTATTTGAGCGTCACTCAAACCCAAATCCTTCTCGCTGCCACCATAACGAAGCGCCCAGTTAAACTTGAATGGGTAACTATCATGAAGAAGGGAGTGCTGCATGACCATGTGAACCCTCTGTTTAAGAATGTTGATCCAGTAATGCTCGTCCAAAAAATCCTTGGTTCCGAAACCAACGCAAACCGCAGAACAATACCTTATCCTCCCCAACTTCTCAGCATACGCTTTGGGCAAACCCTTGGTAAAACCCAAGAACTCCGGCAAAGGAGCAGTATTGATAACCACGTCAAACCCTTGTTTTTTTCCCTTGTTCTTAATAACTTTCTTAACCAAATCAAGCTTGACGTCGGCGCGAGTCACCAACCCTCCACCCCTTTTCTTGATTCTTTTCTCAAACCCTTTTACCAGTGAGTGAAATCCTTTCTTCGGGTAAACAAACCGTGTCTTGAACTCCGCGGACTTCAAACGAGTGGCGAACTGCCTGGCACTAATTTGTTTAAGAGGGATGCCGAACTTGTTCTCAGCGTATAAAGGAACAAAAATTTTCTCCGTCACGCCCCTCCCCGCCTTGCTGACCAGCCAATCATAAGCGTTCACTCCCTCGGGAATGGCGTCAGGGTTCATCCAATACAAAGCGTAAGCCCCGAACAAACCATACCTCAACCTCTCCGAAGGAGACAAATAATCAAACTTTAACAATGACGCGGGGTCAATGAAATCATAAACCTTGCTGTTCACGGCAATACCCATTTTAACGCGCTTCCACTTCGGCTCGTCCAACAAACCAAAATTCTTAAAGTACTTCAAAGTGGTTGTATTGCTCTCAATCACGTGATGATAATAGAGAGGAAGCTTGAACCCTTCGTGCTCAAAACTCGCTGCCAAGCCTCCAAAGAAAGGTTTTTTCTCAAACACTGTGACCTCATGCTCACCCAATAAGCGGTGAGCAGCGCACAAACCAGTCAAACCCCCGCCAAGAATCGCAATCCTCATTTTCAAATAAACAAAACTTTTTTAACCTTTTTAAAACTTTGTTACACGTGATGGCTTCAAAAGTAGCGTTCTTCAACGTGAAAAAACACGGGCTCAAAAAAAGTGTTTACCTTGCTATGCGCACAGCAGGATTTGACAAAATAGTTTTCGACAAGCCTTTGTTCATCAAGATTAACGCGATGAGCGACCAATTCATTCCAGGCGTGTGCACCAACCCCTTAGTCCTGAACCACTTCCTGGAATGCTTGAGAAAACTTTATCCCAAAAAAAAGGTTTACGCAGGGGACGCCAACGTGGCCACGCTCAAACAATTCGACCAGGCCATAAAAACGTGGGGCTACGACAAGATTTGCAAGAAGCACGGCGTTGAACTCGTCAACCTGTCCTACCAAAAAAACGTGGAAGTCCCTTACAAAGGGAAAGTTTTCAAAAAAATACTTGTGCCAGAAATCCTGACCAAAACAGACCTTATCACTTTGCCCATCATGAAAACGCACTGCATCACAGGGCTAACCGCCTCCCTCAAAAACCAGTGGGGCTGCCTCACCACGGTGCGCCAACAATACCACACAGTCGCCCACCAAGCAATACCCGAAATCAACGACCTGCTCAAACCCAAGTTCTCACTAGTGGACGGGACCATCAGTATGGAAGGCAACGGCCCCAGAAACGGCAAGCTCAAAATAACCAATGTCATCCTCGCAGGACGAGACTTGGTCGCGGTTGACACGGCAATAAGTGATTTCATGCGCCTTAAAAAACCGGAAAAACTGTTCAACGCTCAAAGAATCGGGCTCGGAAGCATGGATTACAAGATTGTTGGGGACAAGTTCTTCAGAAAAAAGTTTGAGAAACCAGTGCTAGAAAATCACGTTGTTTTCAAAACAGAGTTCTTCTTCAGAAACCTGCCAATAACCAAGTGGCTGTTCTTCAAAACACCCTTGTTCAAATTCTTCTCAACAATCGTGTCCTACTACAACAAAACCATTTGGTGGATTACAGACGGGAAAAAACAAAAAGAACAAATAATGAACCATCCGGACTTCAAGAAACATTACTCGAAACTACTTCATTGACAACCGTGCCTTTCACGTTTCTATTCGGGTAAACCTTTGAACCACTGACTAAAGAGTCCTGCTCAACAACCACTTTTTCACCAATAATGCTGTCCTTCAACTCAACGCCTCTCCCGAGAATAGAATCATTATTGATTATCGAGTTCTCAACCCTGCAACCCTCACCAATCCTTACCTCCTCCATCACAACAGAGTTCTTAACTATCGTTCCTTTGCCAACGTTCACGCCTTCCATTAATTCAACGTTCGGACCGATAACGCAATCCGCGTGAACCACGCAACCCTTTCCCATGAAAACAGGTGCTTTAACCGTTCCTTTAACCAAAGAACTCTTTATCACCACTCCTTTCCCAATTATTTTAGCGTTAATCTCGCCAGCCAACTCGTTCTCACATCTCTCCAATGACTTCTCGTTAGCGTCAAGCAAAGCTTCCTGCGAGCCAATGTCAATCCAAGCTCCGCGCAACGTGAAAGACCTAACAACTACTTGATTGATCAGCCACTCGTAAAAACACCCCATGTTATCCTTATTCCTATCAGAGTCCAGGTACTTGGGCAAATGATTAGCAACCACTTTCGCGGACAGTTTCTGGCCAAAAGTGCTCACCAAAGTGCTCCTCGGTTCTTCAGGCTTCTCCCAAAACCTGACCACCTTATCTCCATCTAGTTCAATAACCCCCATCCTCTTAGCAATGCTTTTCTTCTTAACATCGTACACCACGATGACCGCGTCCCCCTTCAGCGAAGCCAGCTTCGCGTAGTCCAGATCAGGAGAATAATTGTCTCCCCCAACAATAATCAAATCTTCTTTGATGCCAAACTTTTGAACAGCGTAATGAACCGCTTTCACGGCCCCAAACTTTTCACCATCTTTCATAGTTGGTTCTACCAAGAGCTTTACCTCGTAAGGAAGTTCATCCAAAAAATTTTTGACTTGTTCGCCGAATTTGGCGTTAGTCGAAACAATAATTTTAATCCCTGCCTTGTTCAACGCGTCCAACGAGTACTGCAAGACAGGCTTTCCCCCAACAGGGAGTAGTGGCTTGCAACGGTTAAGAGTCAACGGCTCTAATCGCCTGGCAAAACCCCCTGCCAAAACCAAAGCAATCATCTAAACTCCTCCACCTTCTCTTTAAACTCCTCCAAGAGCTCGTTCATCCTCTCCTCATTCCTTCCTTCAACCACTAACCCCACCTCAGGGTTAGTCTGGCTTTCCCTGACCATCACCCACTCCCCATCACTCAAATGAATTTTTATGCCATCAAAAGCGTCCTCGGCATCCGGATACGTTTCACGAAACTTTTGCACAACCCTACTCTTCACTTCGTGGTTTCCAATGTCAATATAATGCTTCATTGTATAATCTTTTTTAAGCTCGTCCACCAACTCGCTCAAAACCTTATCAGAACTTCTGAGCATATCCGCAGCTAACAAAACTGCTGCAGGCCCCTCGCTCGCAGGATAATACTCAAACCAGTAATGGCTACTCCACTCGCAGGCGAACAAAGAACCCTTATCCAAGTGAGC
>JAAOXT010000015.1 GCA_018221045.1 Nanobdellota archaeon
ATAGGAGGCTGTTGCCCTATCCAGACTAGGCCACGGGCTCGTAATAAATGATTTGAGAAATACTATTAATAAAAGTTTTGGAAGGGCAAAAGAATTTATTTTTATGCAAAGTCACCATTCCCAACATTTATAAAATAAGTTTCTGAAGAATTTATTATGTCCGTAGATTTGGCTCTTCATAATCACATAGCAAAGATTCATGTGAAAATAAGTGATAATTTAAGCTATTCAGACTTGGATAGAAGAGTAGTTGAACTAGCTGCTCAAAAATTTGGAAATTTGGAGGATAGTGAAGTAGTAAACCCACAAAATCTTTTGTTATTTCAAATAATTGGTGAAACTTGTGAAACAGAAGATTTTACCAGATACAGGGAAGGAGGTAATCTGTTTGAAGATTGGGCATTATTTGATTGGGTTTCTGAAGCGTATGGAAAAGTAGAATCTCGTTGCCCAATCTCTGAATTTTTAACTTTGTGTCGAAGAACAAAAACTGATTCTGAATTGAAACGATTGGAATATCTGGCTGTAAACGTCAAATTAAGTTTGGCACATGGATACCTTTATAGAGACTCGGATGGAGATTATTCAATTCGGACTCAATTAGAGAGACCTTGGCCTCAGGAAAGATTAATCGGTTATGGATTCTATATGGACATATGGAATAATTGCATACCAGATTTCAGTAAAGAAACTGTGGGGAATATGATGAGTCGTATTACTGTCAGGATAAGGGATGGATACACCCAACTTGTCGAAATTCTACAGGAAGAAATCAGATAATATGAGGTTACTGAGACTTGAATTTTGCGCGGATTTAACTGTTTTTAAACTCTTGCGCGTTTAGAAAATTCTTGGGAAAACCCTGCCCTTTTTTTCGAGGCTGAGGAGGAATTTGTAGTGCTCGTCACAATAATCTTGAATCTCTTCAACCTCTTTTTTGGCCAGTTTCTTGTACCTTCCCTGCATTCCTAAGTATTTGATGACAGGAAGCCTATTACCAACTTTTTTAGTGAACTTTAGTTCTCCGTCAACTATCTCGTAGAGAGGAGCTAGTCCTGTTTGAACAGCTAGCTTGGATATTTCAATTGTTTTATCATAAGGGTATTTCCAGCCCAGCGTGCATGGGGCGTGAACTTTGATGAAGGCAGGACCTTTTACTGCCAGTCCTTTCTTAACTTTGTCATGCAAGTCATTGTAATAACCAATGGCCGCAGTCGCGACGTATTTCGCTCCGTGCGCTGCCATGATGAATTCTATTGGTTTTCTGTTCTGAGTTTTTCCATGAACTTTTTTGCCGTATGGCGTGGAAGTCGTGTCAGCGAATTTCGGGGTCGCACCGCTTCTCTGCACGCCCGTGTTTGCGTAAGCTTCATTGTCATAGCAAACGAAGAGGAGGTCATGACCTCTTTCCACAGCCCCGCTCAGAGCTTGGAGCCCAATGTCGTAAGTCCCGCCATCGCCAGCGATCACTAGTACCTTGGTTTTTTTCTTCAACCTTTTTAGTGCGGTCTCGATTCCTGCTCCGACGGCCGCAGCGTTTTCGAAATTGGCGTGAATCCACGGGAGTTTCCACGCAGTGTTAGGGTATAGCGTGCTCACGACTTCCATGCAACCAGTGGCGTGAGCGATTATGGTGTCCGGCCCGGCTGCTTTGGTTATGATTCGCATGATTATTGCTGGCCCGCACCCGTTGCAAGCGTTATGTCCTTTCATAAAGTACTCTTTTCTGTCCATGCCAAGAATTTTATTCATTAGATTCCCACCCATTCAACAACTTTTTTACCAGCTTTTTTGATAGCGTAAGCAATATGTTCTTTTTTAACGTCCCGGCCACCCAACCCCATTATGAAACCGCTAACCTTTTTTTTAGGGAGCAATGCTTTAACCTCGTTGTAAACCGCTCCGCTAGCGCCTAAGGAAATGTTTCGGTCAATCACCGCAACGTTTTTCGCGTTAACACAAGCTTTTTCGAGCGAAGCGCTTGGGAAAGGCCTGTAACACTTAATCCTGACCATTCCTGCTTTCAAACCTTTTTTTCTCAAATCATCAATGACTTCTCTGGCAGTGCTCGCAACGCCCCCAATACAAATGACTAAGGTTTCAGCATCTTTTGATTTGTAAGTTTCGATTAACCCGTCGCCATAACTCCTGCCAAACTTTTTGGCGAACTCATCGTTCACTTTTTTAATGATTTTAGCAGAGTTAAGCATTGCTTCATGCAAGTCTTTTCGCAGTTCCATGTAAGAGTCTGGCCCGCCCACGGGTCCCATCGTGACAGGCTTTTTCGGGTCGAGCTTAAAAAAAGGGTTGTATTTTGGTAGGAAAGAGTCGACAAGTTTTTGTGATGGGATGTTAACGGGCTCGTAAACGTGCGTTAATTGGAAGCCATCTAAGCAAATCATTACTGGCAGCAGCACTTCGTGGTCTTCACCTATCTTGAACGCTTGGATTGCCGTATCAAGGGCTTCTTGACCGCTCTCCACGTATAACTGAATCCAGCCAGCATCCCTTTGGGAGATGGAGTCTTGGTGGTCGTTCCAAATGTTGATGGGAGCGCTGAGAGCCCTGTTTGCTACAGGCATGATTATTGGAAGTCTCATCCCTGACACAGTGAAAAGGACTTCGTGCATGAGGGCGAGGCCTTGACTAGAAGTTGCTGATATCGTGCGAACGCCTGTTGCTTGCGAGCCGATTGCAGCGCTTATCGCTGAGTGCTCTCCTTCAACCCTTATCATTTCAGCGTCTAATTCTCCATTGTTCACGAACTGCGCTAAGCGCTCAGCTATGATGGTTTGGGGTGTTATTGGGTAAACGCTTAGAACTTCTGGTCTGGCTAATTTGATTCCTATTGCTATGGCGTCCGAGCCAGAGATAACATTTGTTTTCCCGTATTTGAATTTGACAAAAGCCATTTATCACTTTATTCAGGGAGGATGCTTTTATTTAATTTACTGCTATCATGTTAGAATCCGAATGGGTTGAAAACGTGAAGCGAGATGATGACTATGATAAGTATTAACGTGATGAAAAGAACTTTTCCAGGAGAGATTTCTACTTTGCTTTTGTATTCGTCAAAATATCTTATGATTCCGCCCGTGCTTGAAGGAGCACTGATTTTTACCATGACAACCTCATCCTAATTATTTGTTTATAAAAGTTGTGGGCGGGCTGTAGCCCGCTTTTTGTTCAAGAGAGGCATTCTACTAAGCGACTACTTTATTGCACCTCAAAAAACTTCATTGTCAAGTTCTTGAGGGTTCGAGTCTTGCACCAGCCGGGTCGACCGTTTCACCAGCGATTATTATTCGGGGATTTCTGCTTTTCAGCTTCATCACGTTTCCCGAGTGCTGTATCGTTTCTGCTTCGTTGCCACCTTTTTATAGGTTTTCGGCTTTTTTGTTGGTGCACAAAAAGTTCATTACTTTTTGGCACCCCAAAAATCCTTGGATTTTTGTTGGTGTGCGGAACTTCCTCAGTTCACAGGGAACCGTTAGCCTCTCAGCCCGCCCGGACGCGTTGAGTTCAACGCGCCATAACGGAAATACCACTTAGTAGTGGTCAATTCACGTATGTTATAATTCAAGAAAAATAGGGTTTAAAAGCTTTACTCAACCACTAAACCTTCGACGTTTCTGAATCCCATCACGTCTTTTTCAGCGTCAACCGCGATTTTTATCAGTCTTCCCGTGAGGTCTTCTGCTTTAAAACCTTTAAGCTTAACACCTATATCTGTTAGGAATTGCCTGCATCTTTCTTTTCCAATAATGTCGCAGTCACTGAATTCAACCAGATTATCAGGGTTTTCCATTCTAACGCTTAACTCTTTCATCCCATAAGCATTTTTTCCGCAACTCACTCCTCTTACTTTCCATTCTTCTATGTGAGGGTGTAAAATTTGTCTGAAGTAATCAGCGTCGTTTCCGCTGTCTTCTACGTATTCTTTAGTTAGTGTTTCGTAAGGACGATAAACCTTCATCACTTTACAGAAAAAAGGTCTTGTTTTTAACTTTTTTGTTTTCTTATTTGAACACGTAGACAGTCAAATTCTTTCCTTCAATTTTTGAATCGTGAGGGAGAACGATTTTTTCGATGAATTTTTTGACTTGCTCATCCTGTTCATAAAAACTAAGGTAAACTTTTTTGTAACCCATTGACGAGGCTTGTTTTATAGTGTTTTTTATTGCTTTACCTATTTGTTCTTCTCTTTGGTTTTCGGGAATGGTTGGCGTGTCGTATTGAGGGACTTTGAAATAAGGCATTTTGAACGGGTCACTAGTGGTTTTCATATTCATTTGCTCCAACATAAACGCTTCAGGACTCGCCATGCCGTAATCTATTTGGTTGTTCAGCATGTAAATTATCAGGTCATCTTCTTGAGCTTCAATTAGTCTTGCTGTTTCCTCCAAGTCAGTTATCACAATCCCTTTTTGTTGTTCCACGACTCCCGTGTACATGGAGGTTAAGCCTATAAGTATGATGATTGGAACAAAAAACTTGTTTTTTTTGATTAGTGAGACGCTGCCTTGAGCAACCCAAACGCTCAGGGGGAGCAGGACTTGCAGTACATACCTGAATCTTTTGTGCGGCAGCAAGTCCCCGAACACCATGGTTCCGAGAAAAAAAGCGAGCATTAGAATACTGGTTTTCCTGTCTTTTTTGTGGAGCGTGTAAGCGCCGTAAACAATTATCGGGGTGAATAAGCCTAGTTGGAGTAAGAGTTCTTTTTCGTAGAATGGGAATAGGTTTTCATTGGTGCTGGAGCCCAAGTCAACTAGTCTTTCAAGGAAGCCCGCGGTTATTAGCGACATGTGGTACCAGGGGGTCACGAGCATTAACGCAATGATTATTTGTGGCGTGAAGCGCTTCAATAACGTGAAATCAAACTTTTTTTGGGATAAAGCTTTCAGGATGAAATAAGTGATTACGATGGAAACGATTATGGGTAGCGCGAGGTTTCTGCTGAAAGTAATTCCTCCTAGCAGTAGTCCTTGGAAAAAGGTTTTCTTCCACGAGAATTTTTCGTCTTTGAAGAAGTAATACAGCCACGCGAACGTGAGCCCGAATTTGGCGTTGTCCTGAACTACTTCCGTTGACAGTTGAATAAATATGGGCAGGGTTGAGATGAAAAGCATTGCAATGATTCCTTGTTTTTCACCGAGCTTGTCTCTGGTGAAAGCGTAAGCGAACCAGAGAGTAATTGCTCCGAACAGGATTGAAGGCAAGGTTGACGTCACCACATTCTGACCCCATAACATGTAGAACGGGATTGTAGTGAACTCGTATAATTGCGGGTATTTGAACATTGAGTAAATGACTGGGAAGCGCGTGTGGTAGCGGGCAATGAATTCAAGATAATCCCAACTCCCTGTTTCCAAACCATAATGGATGTAGTCGATGTAGACTACTCCAGGCATGGCGTGCACGGCTTCATCCCAGGCTAAAGTCTTGTCTGGGTTGATGAGGAAGATTAATGAAACAGAGACTAAGGTTATGAACGCGAGTGCAACCTTGTCGTAACGTTTCATTCTTATTCATTTAGTTTTCAATGTTTTTTATTGCTATCGCTACCAGTTGTTTAAAAAAAAAATTTTTAACCCTTGTTTTAAATCCTGGGTTAAATTGGGATTATCAATGAAGACTAGCATGAAGTGGTAGTAAAACTTTGATTTAGAGCTGTGCCCTAAAAATGGTTCATTCAAAAAAAAAATGTTTTTCTTGAAATGATTTCTTTTTTTTGTTGATTTTCGAGCGATTAGTGGTGGCGAGCTGAACACGTTACCGTGCTTACACTCCCACTCTATCAAACCCGTCTTTTAACGGGTGCTCTCAAACATTGCTTCTTTTCGCGGAGGGTTTCGAGCTTAGATGCTTTCAGCTCTTATCCCGTAGCGCGTAGCTGCCCAGCTTAACGCCCTGTCGGACGACTGGTTGACCAGAGGCGTCGATTCTTCGTTCCTCTCGTACTAAAAGAACCTTCCACTCAAGCAATGAACACTTCCAGCAGTTAGAAACCGAACTGAGTCGCCCCGTTCTGAACCCAGCTCACGATCCCTTTTAATCGGTGGACACCCGCACCCTTGGCCGCTTACAGCCAAGCCTTTCTTGGGTTTGAGCTAGTGTAATCGGGTGAGGTTAAAAAATCAGCGGGTGACGCTGAATTTAGTCCTCTCTAGATATACGACTAGATTGTATAGTTTTTAGTCAAGTAAGACCCGTTTTCTGCACGGCCAGGATAGGAAGAGCCGACAGCGGGGTACCAAGCCTCGAGGTCGATAGGAGCTTTTGCCCGAGACAAGCCTGTTATCCCCAGGGTAGCTTTTCTGTCATTCCAAGCCCTCAATAATAAGAGTCTTGGAGTTCGCTATGTCCGGCTTTCGCCCCTGCAATCCTCTCTGAACGGAATGCAGTCAAGCCAGCTTTTGCCATTACACTCTACGTAGGATTTCTGACCCTACTGAGCTGACCTTTGAGCGCCGGTGATGTTTTATCGCCGGCGTGCCGCCCCAGCCAAACTGCCCACCAACCGCTGTTCCCTTTCGGGTTAGACGTGTAAGTTTTGAAGAGTGGTGTTGCATTGGTGACTTGGACAAAACCGAAATCTTGTCTTCGACGTCTCCCACTTACTCTACGCAACAAAACCCGCAAATCAACGACAGGCTGCAGTAAAGCTCCTGGGGTCTTTTTGACCCGCTGGAAGTCCCTGGCCTTTGCACCAGGATGGTGTGTTCGCAGGGTCTCGGTCGGGGACAGTGGGAACCTGGTTACGCCGTTCGCAAAGCCGCCAATTAAACGGCAAGGCATTGCGCTTGCTTAAGAAGGTCATAGTTACCTCCGCCGTTTACTGGTCCTTGGATCCGTTGAAACAGATGTTCAGATACCAGCACTGGGCAGGCGTCGGCGACTATTCAAGCTGTTTCCAGTTAGCAGTCACCTATGTTTTTGATAAACAGTCCGGCTCCCCTAGTCAGTGCCCCCAGTTACAGCCATCAAACGATGACCGTTGCTGGGACTCTTTCTACCGAAGATACAGAGCTAATTTGCCGATTTCCCTCGACTCGAGTTATTCCCTACACTCCTTCCCCTGCTCAGGGAGGGCACCAGTGTTGGTTCTGGGTACGGTCACACGAGATCCTTACCATGAATTTTTCACGGGATCCAAGACTTGATTAAACCCCTCATACAAGGGGCTGGGTTGATTTTATCAGGTTCTCACCGTTACAATACTCCCCTGACGCATACAACCAAACAGGGCGACGACCCTGCAAAACCTATCTCAAACCGTTTCATGGTCTTGTGTTGCCACGCGTACTCGTGTGGTGCAAGAATATTAACTTGCTTCCCTTTTCGGTCTTTCCCGGTTAGGGTTGACCTTAGGACCGACTAACCCTTGGATGACGACCATTGCCAAGGAAACCTTGCCCTTACGGAGGAAAGGATTCTCACCTTTCTAAGTTGCTACTACCGACAGGATTCTTACTTCTGAACGGTCCACAAGTCCTTACGGCCTTGCTTCTGTCCGAACAGAACACCTCGCTACCTGACCGCGCTTACGCGCGACCACCATGGTCTCGGCGGTTTGCTTAGCCCCGTCCATTTTCAGGGCATCCAACCTCGGCGGGTGAGCTGTTACGCTTTCTTTAAAGGATGGCTGCTTCTAAGCCTACCTTCCCGCTGTTTTAGGATTAAAACCCTTTTGATGCACTTAGCAAACACTTAGGGGCCTTAACCACGGTCTGTGTTGTTCCACTCTCGGGATCCCGGCTTACCCGGAACCCCCGACTCCCGCCATCTACGATTATCAAGGCTTCGGAGTTTGAAAGAATGCCGACACCGTTAGGAGCCTAAACATCCGATCAGTAGCTCTACACCTTGATACATCTCCAGCGAGGCTGGACTAGGGTCCACTTCGCGAGGAACTAGCTATTGCCGGGCACGATTGGTATTTCGCCCCTACACCCAAGTCAGAGGATCGCATGCACACAGAACCCCTTCAGACCTCCATCCCCCGATAGGGGGACTTCATCTTGCTCAGGCGTAGTTCGTCCGGCTTCGAGTCGTGCACTAGTGACTTAGGCGCTATTAACACCACGCCCCTCACCCAATAAAGGGTTGCGGGCTTCTCGCTTTCGCTTCGACTTTCGTCTCGCCACTAACACACATTCCCTGTCTCGTTATCCAAAAGGAACTCTGCAACCATGAAACTTACGTTTCTTTCTGGCCGCAGATTTACCATAACTACTCGGTTTCAGATTCTTTTCACTCCCTTATTTAGGGTTTTTTTCAACTTTCCCTCACGGTACTTATTACTCTATCGGTCTCGAGAACTATTTAGGGTTAGAAGTTATTGACTCCTAAATTCACACGAGAATCCCAACTCGTGCTACTCAGGGTACAACTTTTGGCTTGTCAGTTTGCTCTTACAAGACTTTCACTTTCTTTGGTGGAACGTTCCAGTTCACTTCAGATTCATTGACAAGTCAGTATAGTTGCCCATAACACCACATCTGGACTAAATCGCTTCAGCCCATTCAGTTTGCCCTGTTCCGCTTTCGCTCGCCGTTACTGACGGAATCTCTAATTGATTTCTTTTCCTGCGGGTACTAAGATGTTTCAATTCCCCGCGTTACCCCTTAAAACCTCCGAAGAGGCTTAAGTAACCTCGAAAGGTTAAGATGCCTTATTCAGGAATCCCCGGATCAAAGAATGCATGCTTCTCCCCGGGGCTTATCGCAGCTTGCCACGCCCTTCCTCGAATCTCGAGCCTAGTCATCCACCGAATAGCGTAGTTAATCAACTTATTTTTTTTTGTATTTCAAAAGATTTTTTTTTGTTAAACCTTTTGAGGAACACACTCTACTTCCATTGTTACTACCACTTATGCTAGCTTCATGATTATTAAATCCGCTTTCACTCAACCATCCGTTTGGGTGTCTGAGCATAGACATTGATTGATTAATCTCTCTAAATCTCGTAAATCAAATAAATAGAATCTCAGAGTTGCCTCATCACCGATTTTTTTGAACGATCTGTTTCCGTTCAACCAATGCCAACCAGAAATAATTTATTACTGTTTAAAAAGGTTTCGTTGGAAAATTTTTTGGAATAGGTTCAGCACACCCTTTTTTATGAACCAAACAACAGTAATATTTAAAAGTATGTCGTAATATAAAGTATGACACTATGTTGGACAAATATCAAAGAAGGGTTCTTGAGGACAAAAAATACCTCGACGTTTTCAAACTGCTCCCTAAAAATGGAAGAATGACTTTAAAAGAATTAGCAGATAGAGGGAAAAAACCGTCTTTTTTTATAAAACAAGATATGGAACCTCTTGTTGGAGTGGGTTTGGTTTACCACGTCCCAGAGGATAGGATTTACTGGTTGTCTGAGAATGGAGAGATTGCAAGGGAAAAAATTGAGGTCGGAGAGATTACAATAGGGGAACTTGAATTAATGGTTTGATAAGTTTTTGAAAATTATGAAAGCATTACAATAATGTTTAAAAATATTATTAAGATTTGTTCAAGTTATGGGAGAGGGCTATAAGCATAAAGGAGACAAAGCCAATTTGGGTGTAGACATTCCAAACGTTTTAGGCCATGAAAATAAGGATTACAATCTTGGCGACATAACTATTGAAGATAATAGAGTTCTGAAAGGCACGATAGATCTCTCACCTACTTGTGGGAAGGAAAGCGATTTGGAGAAAAAAGTTAAGAGGAATCATGGTAGAAGAGCTGTTTTGATTGGTTTGGGAATAACACTTATTACAGGACTTGCTGGGATGGGATTGTTCTCTCTTGCTCTTGGAGGAGTGACTGGAAGCTGTTATCTTTGTAGTTCCATAGAAGATTCTGAAGAAGAGGAGTACAAGCGTTCTGGAAAGATTCCATTAAGCGTTTATGAAGACTTTGATTAACACCCAAAAAGCTTATTTTTGTTGTATTACAGTAATTATTATTAATAACAAACGCGTCGGTCAGTAAGATGAGCAAACAAAGTTTTTTTTCTAGGTTTATATCAGCATTTAAGATATTTTTCAAGAGAAAAAAAAAGCTTGCTTTAGGCATTTATGGTCCTACAAACGCTGGAAAAACCACTCTTGCGAACAAGATAAGTATGGATTGGACTGGAGAAGAAGTTGGAGCGGTTAGCAGGATTCCTCATGAAACCAGACGAGTTCAGAACAAAGAGAATGTGCTCGTAGAATGGGAAGGCAAGAAATTAGTCATAAACCTTATTGACACGCCGGGAATCGCTACTAGAGTGGATTACGAGGACTTCATCAAGTTCAAACTTAAAAAAAAGGAGTCTCAAGAAAGGGCGAGAGAAGCCACGCAAGGAATAATTGAAGCGATTAAGTGGTTGGACAATATGGAGTGCGTTCTGGCGGTTATGGACGCGACCAAGAACCCGTTAACCCAAGTTAACTTAACCATTCTCGGAAACCTTGAGGCAAGAGGAATCCCGGTAATCATTGTTGCTAACAAAATCGATTTGAAAAAAGCCAATCTTAAAAGGATTGAGTCAGCTTTCCCGCAGTACACTGTTGTCGGCATTTCTGCAAAAGACGGGAAGAACATAGAAGGTTTGTATAAAGCAATATTTGATACAGCGTAAAAAATTTGTGTGCATGAAAAAAAAGAGGAAAAAAACTAAGAAAATGGATAAGCTAACACTACACTTCATTCCCTTCGAAAGGTTCATTAACTTGTCAAGCGATGACAAAACTAGCACGATTCTTGAGTACACTAAGAAAGGTAAAATCATAATCATTGAGTCCTATCTTGACCCTAAAGAGCAGGCCACACTCATAACAAATGTTATGGGCAATATTGATGGCAAGTACAGCGGGGTTGAAATGATATCTTTTACCAGAAAAGATTTTCAGAAAGATAACTCGTTTTACGTTAGATTAAGGAACGCAGCCATAGACTTGCTTTCCGGAAAAAAAGCGGGGTTAACCATTGTAGGACCAGCAAATATTGTTAAAAAAATAGAGCGGAACCCTGAAATGATAATGCTCTCAATAAAGTGATTTTTCAATGCCTCATAGATGTGTTCGTTGTGGAAAAATGTACCCGGATGGCGCGCCAGAATTACTTACTGGTTGTGTTGACTGCAAGTCCAGGTTTTTCTTCTTCATTAAAAAAGAGAATTTAAAGAAAGTCAAGTTACCAGAATTGACTTCTAAGGAAGCGGATCAGGTTGAGAAGGATATTAGAAAGATTATTGGCGTGGAGGATGATGATAAGCCTATCGTGCTGGACCTAGAAACAGTTCAAGTCATCAAACCAGGGAAGTACGTTATTGATTTGGTGAAAGCGTTCAGCGAGTCAGGGCCAGTGATTTACAAGTTGAAAGAGGGTAAGTACATGATAGACCTCACGCCGAGCAAGTGAAAAAAAATCGAAACTCTTAAAAGAGAACGTGTGAAAACAGTTCTTTAATGAAACTCGGAATTGACACTCTTGTTAAAGATTTTTTGGATAGTGTTTACCCTAAGTACTGTAAACTGTCAGGTTTTGTCAAGCCGGATAGGTTAGTTTTGAAGATAAAGCAAAACTTGGGTCAGGGTTCGCTTGAAGAAATGCAAGAAAAAGGATTGAATGGTTCTTTAGACGAGTTCGTTGACATTTGTGGTGGTTGCGCTTATCTGCATAACGAGTGTTGGGGTGCAAGGTACACGCAAAAAACGGAATAATTATAACATCTACAATGTTTTTTTGTTTAGTTATGGGCTTTTTTGGCAGAAGAAAATTAAACAAGTTCAATCAAATGGGACTAATCCCTGCAGGAAACGTTCCTGAGAAAGAATTCTTTGAACAAGCGGAAAAAAGATTGAGGATGACGAAAACGTTAAGAGAACTTTTAGAACTAACAAAAACGCACGATATTGACTTGAATGATTTATTTAAACGTGTAGGATTTGATTATCTTCAAAAAAAAATTCCAGTTAAAAAAAGTGAAGATTTTGAGATAATCAAAAGAAAAGAACAAATCCTCCCATTAGGTGTTAAAAGACCAGTTTTTAACGAATTCATACTCCGAGATAGAATAATAAACCGTCCCGAGCAACGCTGTTTTGGAAAGTTCTTTACTGGTTTGGATTTGATAGCTTATGAAGAGACTGGCTGGCGAGAACACGGCGAAATTAAGAAAAATCGGATAGTTCTTCATGAGAACATTCACGCAATAAGAACAAATTTTATCGAGCCAGCAGAGTACATGCCAGACGTATTACAATTTCCAGAAATTGTTTGGGGTGGGGCGGAAGCCATAGATATATATGAAAAGAACAGGTGGGATGAAGAAGAGAAGGGGGGTCAAAAGTTTTCTACCCCCAGTTTTTTTGACGTGGCGTGTTCTTACATGATTATTAGGGATTCCAGTCCTGATTTGAATGTTAGTGCCATGGCTGTCAGGATGACTGCTGAAGAAATTTGTTACGCGTCCAGAAAAGCGGTGAGCGACGACCATTATCACGCTGGGTTTTTCATGGGTTTTGGAAAGCTGACTGGTAGAATTGAGCAAACTCTTGACCAAACAATTATTGAAATGCGTGACGAAGAATTAATGCCTGAGTACAGGGCGAGAATGATTCTTGACGCAGGAAGAATGAAATAAACCTTTTTTTTTTTCGTTAACGAATTGGGAAAAACCCTTGAAAATTAGAAGATTTTCAGGACGCCAAAAACACTTGTTTTTGTGGGAAAGAATGTTCACCAAGATTTTTGGTTAAGCTTTTGCCGAGCGAGAGCGAGGGAAAAGGTTAGGAGTGGACCCGACGCGATTCGAACGCGTAGCCTCCTCCGTGCAAGGGAGGCGATCTGCCAGATTGATCTACGGGCCCAAAACTTCGAATCACTTTGGGAAGTGATTCAACTAATTGAGTAATCCTTTCTTGAGAAGGTTGGTTTTAAAAGTGTTTTGTTGAAAGAATGATTACTTTGATTTATGGCTCTCGCAGGTTAGCGATTAAATTGAGGGATTGCCAAAACTCTTACGAGTCGTCTGGCAATCCATTAAATTTTTTTTTTCCCTCCGAGTTGTATTCTCGATTTGACTCATCTATTTCTGTTAATTCCTTTGCTAAGGACAAGTCTAATATCTCTTTATTGCGCGCTTTACTTATATATTTTATCGTAAAAGAAGAGTATTTGAAGTTTTTTTTTCAAGAAATTTTTTATAGTACTAACGATAATACCTGTTTTAATGGAACGCTTATTAATCGGTTTAGGAGTAGTTGCAGGCGTAATAATTGTTGCGTTGCTCGTCGTGAACTATCTATTGACCCCGTACGGGCTTACCGTTTTTGACGTGATAACAATTCTGTTCAACTCTTTTTCGAGTTCAGCATCTCTCCAATCATTTAATTCCATATCTTCTGAAGATTTGGGGGAAGAGGTTTACAACCAGTTGAGAGACGATAGAATAGATGCGATTAATACTGTTGAATCATGGAGGTCGGACGTGGAGGATGTTAATAATGACCCTGAAATGGTTTCAGCAATTAAAGCAGAGTTTGGAGAAGAATTCACGCTTTACATGTTTTCTTATTATTATGCTGACCAATTTAGTTTTAAGGTTTTTGAGTGGACCATGTCGCAAGAAAATGGTTTGATAACGGTTTTTGAGGAGGGCATGCCAGAGAGTTACGACGCGACTGTGGAATTGAACAACGAGTTGGTTATTCCTTTGCTTGATGGAGAGTTAGCGGAGGATGAATTGCTCAGTCAGGTAAAACAGGGAAACGTGAAAATTATTCCAGTAACAATGCTTTCAAAAACCGTCAGTCTTTTCCAGCGTTTTTCTTCAACAAATTAATGATTTCAAGTAATTCTGGAAACTTGTTTATTGAAAAGTTGTGGAATTCGAATTCATGGCCGAAAACTTGGCCGTACTTGGCTAGCACGGTAGTCATGCCTAGCCTGTTGGCTCCTGCAATGTCTCTTTCAGGGTTGTCGCCGACGAAAATGACTTGTTCTGGCTTAACCTTCATCGCTTTCAACGCCTTCTTAAATGGAAGCGGGTGGGGTTTGGACTTGCTGTTTCGGCTTCTGCCAATGACGACGTCAAAGTAGTCTTGCAATCTTAGACCACAAATCCTGAGCCATGCCTGTATTATTGGAGCGTCGCTGACCACCCCTAATTTTAAACCCCTTTTTTTTAGTTCTTCAAAAATTGTTTTCACGTTAGGATAAGGTTTTATGTATCCTTCTTTTATCCTGCGGTACGCCACGATGCCAGAGCACATTATTTTGTAATCTATTTTTCCAATAGCTTTTTTTAGGAATTTTTGAAATATTCGCTGGTACTCAATGCCATGGGTTTTGTAGAGTTCGAACATTAGTTCAATCGCTTTTTTTTTGTCCATGCTTAAACCGTTCACTATCATGGCGTCAACAGCTGCTTCCACGCTTTTGTTCTTCATCGTCGAATAATCGATTAGCGTGTTGTCAAGGTCGAAGAGAACTGCTTTAATCATGATAAAAAAATAGTTCACGAGTTTTTAATTATCTTGTGGTTAGGCAAGCCTAGTTATTGTTAGAATGAAAGAGTTGCATGAATCTTTGTGTAGCGTCCAACCCTCCTGTTGGAGTGATAATTTGTTTTCCCGTTTCTGCACACGGACCTCACTATCAAAAAATTTTTTTAGGAGGTGATCCATCCGCACCTTCCGGTACGGATACCTTGTGACAACTTAACCCCTCTCGCCGAACCCAGGTTCGAACCAAACAAAAGATTGGGTCTCACCTAAGATCAACTCGATTGGTTTGATGGGCGGTGTGTGCAAGGAGCAGGGACGTATTCACCGTGAGATTATGATTCACGGTTACTAGGGATTCCGTCTTCATGAGGGTGAGTTACAACCCTCAATCCGAACTGAGGCTGGATTTAGGAGTTTAGCTTCTCCTCTCGGAGTCGCATCCCATTGTTCCAGTCATTGTAGCGCGCGTGTAGCCCAGGGAATTCGGGGCATACTGACCTGTCGTAGCCCTCACCTTCCTCATCCTTATCGGATGCAGTCCCTCCAGTGTGCACCAAACCCGGAGGAATGGTTAGCAACTGAAGGCGAGGGTCTCGCTCGTTGCCTCACTTAAGAGGACATCTCACGACACGAGCTGACGACGGCCATGCACCACCTCTCAGCGCGTCAGGCAAGCCCGTTCAAGCTGGCCTTCATTCTGCTGTCGTTCCTGGTGAGTTTTCCGGCGTCGAATCCAATTAAACCGCACGCTCCACCCCTTGTTGTGCTCCCCCGCCAATTCCTTTAAGTTTCAGCCTTGCGACCGTACTCCCCAGGCAGCCCGCTTAACGTCTTCACTTCGACACTGCACGACCACGTGGGACGCGCAGCACCTAGCGGGCAGCGTTTACAGCCAAGACTACGCGGGTATCTAATCCGCATCGCTACCTTGGCTTTCATCCCTCACCGTCAGACTCGTTCTAGTCAGGCGCCTTCGCCACCGGTAGTCCTCCTGGGGTTACTAGATTTTACCCTTAACCCAGGAATACTCCTGACTCCTCCCGATCTCAAGCCTGGTAGTTTCTCTGGCACGTCGTTCACTTAAGATGGACGATTTCACCAAAGACTTACCAAACAGGCTACGGATGTTTTAGGCCTAATAAACATGGTCACCACTCGGGGCGCCGGTGTTACCGCGGCTGCTGGCACCGGTCTTGCCCACCCCTTATTCGCCAAGAGTCTTACACTTGGCAAAAGCCATACCTTTGGTATGGCACTAGGAATCCCCCCATCACGCTTTCGCGCATTGTGGAGTTCTCGTGACTGCTGCACCCCGTAGGGCTAGGGACCTTGTCTCAGTTCCCTTCTTAGGGCTACCACTTTCATGGCCCTTACCGATCAAAGCTTTGGTGGGCAGTTACCCCACCAACAGGCTAATCGGCCGCAGACTCATCCTAAGGCGCCGGAGCTTTGGGTAAATGGACCTTCCAGTACCTTTTACCTATGGGGTATTATTCTCAGTTTCCCGAGGTTATCTCCCACCTTAGGGCAGATTATCTACGTGTTACTAAGCCGTTCGCCGAGGGCCGAACCCTCGCGACTTGCATGGCTAATTCGGATTCCTAGAGCAGTGACCTCCAGCAGGATCAACTGGAATTATAACGGGTTTACTACTCTTTTTTTTTTCACAACAAATAGGTTGGATATCGCCTAAAGATTCATGCATCATACCCACCGTTGGTGGGCACTCATCCTGACTTGAACAGAAGCCTTTTTTTTTGGCACGAAAAAAACAGGTTTTTATTGGGAAGAGTAATTTTTCATAGACACTACAAGATGCAGTGATTCTCGAATTACCCGCCGGAAATATTCAATAATCCTTTTTTTTCGTGATCTTAAATTGCTACAGTTTCAGATCAATTCTATAGGATGAGAGGTTTTCTTTATAAAGTTTTGTATTAAAAAAAATGTTTTTAAGCTCGTTTTGTGTAAAGATTGACGTGAAAGAGGAAGACAAGAATCTTTTGGTGGCAGGAGTTTTAGGAGGCTTGGGTGGAGGCTTGGCTCTTTTCATAATCTTCAGTTTCTTTTTGCAAAACGAGTCAGCTTGGACTTATCTGATTTTCTTTCCAGTGTTTTATACGCTTACTTATTTTTTGTTCGGAAAATTTTTGAGTCACAGAAAGAAATCAAAGTAAGTCTTCGACGGTTAGCACGTTGTGTAAGAGAAATTTTGGTTCTTGTAATCCTCGTTTGACAATCACGTGATATCCAAGGATTTCAGCACCCGTTTTTTTAATGATGTCTTCTATTTCTCTCAGACTTTGGCCTGTTGTGTAAACATCGTCAACCACAGACACTTTATCTTTTTCAGTTGGGACGTAACCATCAATAAACTCTTTTCTGCCATGGTTTTTTGGAGTGTTTCTTACCATTGCTAGTTCAAACCCTTTCATAGAACAGAGCTTAACAGCTAATGGCAGTCCTCCGTAACCAGATGCAGCAATGCAAGTAGTTTTTTTGTCCATTTTACTCCACAATAGGCGACACATTAGTTTTAGAATGTTAGGGTTGCCGAACGCTTTCTTGATGTCAACATAGAAATCAGAGGCTTCAACGTTTTTTAATCTCACTGGCTCTTTGTAAATCACCTCCAGTTCTTTTAGTCTTTTAACAAGTTCGCTTTTCATTAATTTTTGAGTGTAGGGGCTGGGATTCGAACCCAGGAACCCACTAAGAGACAGGGTTTCTCACCAACAATCTTCTTTTCCGTCAACGCTTTTGGAGCGTTAGCGAGAAAAGGGTTGGTCCTAAGCCCTGCGCCGTTGGCCACTTGGCTACCCCTACAATGATAAATTAATTCGTAAAAGAATGTTTAAAAGCGTTTTGGTGGAGAAAAGTTTAATATGTGGGTTAGTCCATTAAATCTTATCATGCTTTATAGAGATGAGGTTAAGAAAGAATGGAGTGCTGTGCGCAAGAAGACGGGTTTACCAAGCATTAATGAGTTTGAAAGTTTTTTATGCATGGATTTGAGGCTTCCAGTCGTTGAAAGCGCTTTACTACTTCTTAAAAACAAAGTGGCAAGTTTTGAAGGGTTAATATACAGCACTTTAACTAAGAGGAGTTATTTCTTCGATGTTGAAGAGGGTTTTCTCACGCCATCTGAGAAAAAAGTTTTGAAGAAAAAGCTGAAAAAAATTGCATGTTTGATTAATAATGTATCGTCAGCGCTTTGCGGTTCTAAAAACAAAAAACTGGGGGTTCTGGAAAGCACTTATGAAACTGTTAAACAAGATTTGTACCCTTTTTTTAAAGAGCATTACAAAAAAATGAGTTCAAAGTGGAAAAGTAAAGAAGAAAAAAAGAAACCTGATTCATCCTTTGGTTAACACCAACCATTTTTTTTTAAAAACCTTGATTAAAAACTCGAGAACTTCAATGATTACTTAGCTCTTTCTCTTTGCTTTCTTCTCTTGCGCTTTCTTTCCCTGATCTTTTTCTTACGAGTCTTCCACCTACACCTATGGCTTCCTCGTCTTCCAATCGTTTTCTTCCAGTTCCTTGAGCTTCTCTTCATTTGTGCGTTAAGAAGTATTAACCTTCTTTTTTAAACCTTTTCCTTAGAAACCTGTTGTAAGCTTTTAGGAACCCGCCTTTGACGTGTTGTAGAATGGGGGGACTGTACTTACCGAAAGATTGGGTTTTTCCTCTTTTTACTGCTTCTAGTACAGCGTTCACAGTTTTTTTTGAATCCACAAGCGTGAAAGCATTGCCTAATTCTTTGTAGAAGTGAGCGTCACTGCCTCCAACTTTTGGAAGCCCGTGTTTTTCAGCGAAAACGTCCGCGTTACTTGAAGCTAAAGGCCAGAGTGTTCGAGCATTCCGGGTCTCCACCGCGTGAATGAACTTTGGGTTGAGCCTTCCCCTGTTAATAGCTATTCTCATATAATCATAAGGATGAGGAACTATTACCACGCCTCCTTGTTTGATGATTTCTTTGGCAGTTATTTCAGCGCTCATCAAAGGTTTTATTGAAGTCTTGATGTTCAATCCTAACAAGTGGCCTTGTTTAGTGCTGATTTCTTCTCCATAAATCGTTAAGAAATCTTTAACATTGATTCTTTCAGGAATGGCGTCGTGGTCCACGAACGCTGCCCCGTCAAAGCCTTTGCTTTTCAGGATTTGAACAGCTTTTTTGACCTCGATCCGCGAGTGGTCTCCTTGAAGCGTGTGAACGTGGAAATCAAATTTTAGCATGGTGTCATCAAGTCTTCTTATTCTTTTTATTGTTTTGCTTAGAGCCTCGTTTCCTTTTTCTGCGGAATTCTTTTTTGAGGGCTTTGAAAACCTCTTTTCCCATTAGTATCACGCCGATGTTTCCAGTAATCCAAGGCAGGAAGAAAAGAAATGTTCCAATCCATACAACACCCATGCCGAGGAGTATTATGCCCGTAAAACCTACAGGGTATCCTGTGAGCCAGAGGATAAAACCGATTTTTCCGAGTCGGGGCAGTTCTTTGATTATTTTCCAGACGCGTTTCAGTTTTTCTTTCACGGGTTAAACTATCTGGAGGTTAAGAGTAATAAATGTTTTTAAAGACAAGAGGTACTTTTAGGTTAATTGATACAAAATGAAAGATGAAAAGAAAAAAAATATAGTTAAGAATGCTTATGGAAAAATAGCGAGAGGAAGTGGCTGTTGTAGTGAATGCAATTCTGAACAAGTTGCTAAAAATATTGGTTACTCTGACGAAGAAATTCGGGTTGTTCCAGGAGCAAATCAAGGTTTGGGGTGTGGGAACCCAATAGCAATAGGAAAAATACGCGAAGGTGAAGTTGTTCTTGACCTTGGCTCGGGAACAGGTTTTGACTGTTTTTTAGCCGCTAAAAAAGTGGGTTCATCTGGTAAAGTTATTGGCGTTGACATGACTGAAGATATGATAAAAAAGGCAAGAGGTTTCGCTGAAAAACACAATTTTAGTAATGTAGAATTTAGATTAGGGGACATCGAAAATTTGCCCGTTGAAAGGAATTCAATTGATGTTATAATCAGTAATTGCGTGATTAACCTTGCCCCTGACAAAAGAAAAGTTTTCAAGGAAACGCATCGCGTTTTGAAGTCTGGAGGAAGAATGTACGTTTCAGACATTGTTTTATTGGAGGAACTTTCAGATGAGAAGAAAAATGATGAGAGTTTACTCGCGGGATGTGTTAGTGGAGCATTATTGAAAGAATATTATGTTAAAATGATTGAGGATTCTGGGTTTAATGTTAAAATAATATCCGAAAACAAAGAAATAAGTAAGACACAGTACGACGGGATTTTGCTTGAAAGCTTGAGCATTGAAGCAATTAAAGTTTAAAAGAAAATTATTTTGCCAATCACCATTTTTATCTACATGGAGAAATTATAGGAATATTTGAAAGATGTTTAGGTCGTGGTCTTTTGCTTTTTTTGGGGGTTAATAATAATTGATTAAAATCCATTTTTTCTAAAAAAGAAAAGTCTTAAAACGAACATTTTCTGAAGTTTTTCTTATGAGTTTAATGATTGATGATTCAGGAGATTTTTATTTATCTCCTGGCAAGGAGGTTTCGTATGTACTATCCAGTTTTTCGAGCGAGGATAGAATGAGTTTTGATACTGAATCATTTTTTTCAGGGCGTGAGGGTTTTGTTGTTAAAGAAATGGTTAGAAAAAATGTTCGGAAAAATGGTTACTTTTACACAGATTATGAGGGCGGCGAAGGAGGGAAGGTTCTTTTCAAAATAATTCCAAATGTTTATAGAGGTCCAATTGAAATAGAAGAAGCTGTTTTGGATACAAAAGGTCTTGAGAGTTTTTTGAAACCGACTACGAATTTTGATTTTGAAACAGAGTCCGTTGCAAAAGCATCTAAGAAAATATGTTCAAGTCTCAGCGGGTCAGAAAAACTGAATCCTCTTATTGTCAGTGACAGAATTGTTGACTGGATTCAGGATAATATAGAATATTGTTCAGTTCCTAAAAGTAGTGTTGAGCACGTTGCAGGGTGGATTGAAACGCTTTCTTCTAAGCAGAAAAGAGATCCTTTCACGATTCTTAATACAAGTTATAATATTAGAAGTGATATACTGAAAAAGGTTGCGAGACATATTCGTTTACCAAACAATGTCACAGATGATTTTGAGATTGCTAAATTCGTTATGAATAAAGCAGGAAATATTGGAGGAGTATTCAAGTTTTTCTGGCTTGGCGAAGAAATGACTGCTAGCAGAACTTTAGAGAGTGGTATGGGAAAATGTACTGGGCAGGCACGTCTTTTCGTGGCTTTAGCGAGAAGTCTTGGGATTCCATGTCAAAACGCGGGGGGTTATCTAGGGGGTTTTGACGGAGGGAATCATGCTTGGGCGAACATTTTTGCACAGCCTTATGGTTGGGTTGAGTTTGATCCGACAAATGGAGAAATAAAAGAATGTGACAGAAAATATTATGGATACAAATTTTTTAAAGAAAGAGAAAGCTATCCAAAGTTAAGTTTAATTGAGCGTGAGAATTCATCAAATCAAGATCTTGAAGAAATTATTGAACTTTTAGAGAATAATCAAGGCATCCTGTATAAAATTTTAGGAAGAAAAAAGCACGCGAAAGAAATTGAATTCCTGCAAGGTTTAAAATAAAAAAAAAGAAACGAAAGATTAGACACCGCAAATTGTTTTGATAATCGCTCCTTTTTCGTAAACAGTGATTTCGTCATATTTGTTGTAATCATCAATTATTGTAACAAAATAGAACGAATCGGTTAAGGTGGTTACGGATTGAACACTTTGGTTTAAACCCTGTTCTTTTAGGTAATCATTCACAAACCTTTCAGCTTCAAGTTTGTTGTTAATCATCATTTCTTTTTTGTATAGGATTGGAGAAGTCGGACCCGAATCATCGCACCAACAATTCGGGACATCATCTTCAAATACATCACACACGTCGTTGGAGACATTATTATTCTCTTGTGCAGTGCAACCACTAAGCAGGATTATTACAACCATACTGAGGAAAAGTTTTTTCACAAACAATTATGTGGGGTGAGTGATTAATAAAGCTATTTTCAAGAAAAAAAAGGTTAAAGAAATTTTTATTTTTTATGGTAATGAGGTTTCATGAGTAAACCCATTGCAACTACTATCAGTAGTATCGGCCACCAAGGGAGATTTAAAGCTATTACTTTTAAATCGCTCAGCAACCAAAGTACACCAATGAGCAGAAGCGTCATTGAAAAACCTTTCTTACCTTTGGGACATTCTTTCATTGGTGATTACTATGCTAAGAAGTCATTAATAAAATCTTCCAAGCGGAAAAAAAAGAGAAATGCCCCCACCGGGATTTGAACCCGGGTCACAAGCTTGAAAGGCTCGCATGCTTGACCGTACTACACTATGAGGGCGGATGGGCCTGTCGTGATTCGAACACGAGACCCCCGGCTCTCTTAGAGCGAGGGAACCCTCCTATGGGGATTCACTGTCATATAAGACCGGTGCTCCACCAGGCTAAGCTACAGGCCCGTAAACCAATAACCTTTTCTCTCTTCTTTAATCACACAGTTTTTAAATCTTTTTCTCCCGAAACCCGATACAATTTCTGGAAGTAAGCAAGAGATAACAGTATAGACCTAGCTAAATCCCCCTTGATTTCGTCAAAACCTTCTACTTGATCATCAACGGATTTTTTCAAATGACAACCAGCGATTTGCAGTGATTCCCTAACGTACGGCAAATCTCTTGGAAGCGAGTTAGCAAGTTTTTCCAACCTGTTCAAATCCTTCTTTTTAATCATCCCCAAAATATCTTCAACACCGAATTCATCGTCAATCGAAACCATAACAAAGGATTAAAGAGCGTGTTAGATTAATAATTTTATTGTAGTGTTCGCCGTAAGTTTTTTAAAACCGAAAAAGCGTTTTTTATGAGAAACAATATTTGCCCGGGTAGCTTAATGGTGGAGCGACGGACTGTTAATCCGTAGGTCGCAGGTTCGACCCCTGTCCCGGGCGCTTAAAACCAAACAAAACATTAAAAAGAAATGGCTCACAATTAATTCTAATAAATGCTATCCGACAAAGAACTGAAAAAAAAGTATGGTAAAGAATACTCGCTTAACCCGGACAAGTACTACCCAACCAAGTTCATCAAAAGCCAAAAGTTCGTAAGAGGAAAATGCGAGAAATGCGGCAAACACTTCTGGAACCTCAACCCCGAAAGAAAAGTTTGCGGGGACACGGCTTGCACAGAAGGATATGGCTTCATAAACGACTCACCAGCAAAAGTTAAGCTGACTTACCCCGAAGTGTGGAAATCATTCTCCAAAACCCTCCAAAAAAAAGGTTACACCCCAATCAAAAGATACCCTGTGGTTGCTCGCTGGAGGGACGACATACCCTTCGTTGAAGCAAGCATTGACGACTTCATACCCCACGTGATAAACGGCGTAGTCAAACCCCCCGCGAACCAGCTCACAGTCCCGCAATTCTGTTTACGGTTCAACGATATATCAAACGTTGGAATAACTGGGGCGCACTACACGGGATTCATCATGATTGGCCAACACAGGTTCGAGAAACCTGGAAACTTCGACCCTGACGAGTACTTAGAACACCTTTACGCGTGGTTCAACCAAACGCTCGGCATCCCCGCTGAAGAATTCATTTTTCACGAGGACATCTGGTCGGGTTCAGGCAACTTCGGGCCCTGCGTAGAAATCTTTTCAAGAGGGGTTGAGCTAGCGAATCAGGTTTACATGCAGTTCAAACAAACCAAGAGCGGGTTCAAAGACCTGAACCTCAAAGTTCTGGACATGGGAATGGGGCACGAAAGAATTTCATGGTTCACCAACGGGACACCCCAATCATACGAGACAACGTTCCCGCACGTAATCAAAAAACTAAAAAAGAAAACGGGAATAACGGTTGACGAGAAGATACTAGAAGCATTCATGCCCTATTCAGGATTCCTCAACTCCGACGAAGTCGAAGACGTTGAAAAAGTGTGGAAAACCATATCCGAAAAAATAAGTGTCAGCGTTGAAAAAATCAAAGGAACAATTATCCCTCTTCAAGCAATTTACTCAATAGCAGACCACACGAGAAGCCTATTAATAGCGATAAGCGACGGGGCGCTGCCCTCAAACACAGGAGGAGGCTATAACCTAAGAGTCATTTTCAGGAGAAGCATGGATTTCCTATCCAAACACGGCTGGAACGTAGACCTTGCAGAAGTGTGCGAATGGCACGTAAAAGACCTTGAAAAACTCTTCCCAAAAATCGGAGAAAACATTGAGGAAGTTAAAGAAATTATTGGCGTGGAAGTCAAGAAGTACGAAAAAACCAAGAAGAGAATGAAAAGCATAATCAAAACCATCAAAGGAATAGTTTCAACAGAAAAAATGGTAGAGCTTTACGACTCTCACGGCATCAACCCGGAAACACTCGTTAAGGAAGGAGTTCAAGCCAAAATCCCTAAACGCTTCTTCGAAATGGTTGCGGAAAGACACGGAAAAGTCAAGAAGAAAAAAGAAGAAAAAAGGTTCGATGTCCAAGGCATTCCGAAAACAAAGAAAATTTACTACGATGATTACAGCAAAATCGAGTTCAAAGCCAAAGTCCTAAAAACTTCAGGGGACAAAGTAATCCTGGATAAAACAGGTTTCTACCCAACTTCAGGTGGACAAATTCATGATAAAGGATTCATCGCTGGAAGAGAAGTAGTAGAAGTTTTCGACGAGGAAGGAGTCGTAATCCACGTCATCAAAGGGAAACCACTCAAAAAAGGTGAAGAAGTCGCTTGCAAAATCGATTGGGAGCGCAGAAAACAACTAGCCCAACACCACACAGCAGTCCACGTCATCAACGGAGCGTCAAGAAAAATTCTGGGAAACCACGTGTGGCAAGCAGGCGCTGACAAAAATACTCAGCGAGCAAGAATAGACATAACGCACTACGAAAACCCGTCGCCAGAACAATTAAAAAAAATCGAAGTGTTAGCGAATCAAATCATAAAAAAATCTATTCCGGTCCAAAGCTTTTTCTTGGATAAAGATTTAGCTGAAAAAAAATACGGTTTCCGCGTCTACCAGGGAGGAGCCATACCAGGAAGCAAGCTAAGAATAATAAAGATTGGAAACTTCGACGTCGAGGCGTGCGGGGGCACGCACGTGAAAAACACAAGACAAGTCGGCGAGGTCAAAATAGTTGAAGTCAAAAGAATACAAGACGGAGTAATCAGGCTAGTGCTAAAAGCAGGCGAAGCTCTTGAAAAACGCTCAAAAGAGCTTAAAGAATTAGCTGACGAAATCACTGAATTATTGGGTTGTAATTACTCCAAAATACCTGAAAAAACAGGGGAACTGTTCAAGGCTTGGAAGAAAAAACGTAAAGGAAAACCATTTGAGTTCAAAAAAGGAAAACCCGGCAAAGGAAGCGCGACAAACATTAAAGAAAATTTGGACGAAGCCGCGAGCTTCTTAAAAGTCAGGAAAGAGCACCTGCCCAGCACAATAAAAAGATTTCTCAAAGACCTAAAAAAATAATGAAACCTGCCTTAAAAAAACTATGCCAGGAACTCGGATGCCCCGACCTAATCAACTCTTTAAAACAAGAACTGCCCAGATACATCCGGGCCAACCAACTAATAATCAAACCAGAAAAATTAAAAAAAGTTCTCGAAAAAAAAGGGTGGACACTAAAAAAAATTGCTTGGAACGATTACGGATTCAAAGTCGTGAAAGCACCGTGCAAGCTGGGAAACACTTTGGAGCACGCCATGGGAATGTACTACGTGCAAAACGCTTCAAGCATGATACCACCCCAAGTCCTAAACCCCTTGCCAGGGGAAAGAGTTCTGGACCTTTGCGCGTCACCCGGCTCAAAAACCACGCAGATAAGCATGCTCATGAAAAACAAAGGAGTGGTGGTGGCGAACGACTACCTGCCAAAAAAAATAGTTTCCCTCCTGAGAAACGTTCAAAAATGCAGGGCGACGAACGTGATAGGAAACCTTTCAAGAGGAGAAAAAACTTCTTTTATAGAAGAGTTTGACAAAGTCCTGGTCGACGCTCCCTGCACAGGGCTAGGAGCAGTTCATAAAGACCCGAAAATATTGAAGACGTGGAGTCCCTCAAGCATCAAAAAATTGTGCGCTAAACAAAAAAAGTTGGTGGAAGCAGGGTTCAAAGCCCTCAAAAAAGGAGGAGTAATGGTTTACTCGACCTGCACGCTAAGCGTGGAAGAAAACGAAGGAATAGTCAACCACTTAATAAAACTCGGAGCAAAAGTTGAAAGCATAAAAATCAAAGGCTTGAAAACCCGGCCAGGAATCATCAGAAATTATAATCCTCAAGTCAAAAAAACGGTTAGGGTTTACCCAATGGACAATCAAAGTGAAGCATTCTTCATAGCGAGGATAAAAAAATGAAGTTTGAATACATGAACACTAACGAAGTCAAAAAAATCAACGATTTCCTCGAGCAAAGGTTCGGCACAAGACTTGAACAATACTACTATCTTAAACAAAGAGACAGGATCTGGGTTTTTTCAGGCGAGCACGAAAAATTGGAAAAACTCAGGCCAGGATTCACCGGGTTCCGATTAGGAATAATTGACAAGCGAAGAAGTTTCAAACCATCACAGGAATCATCAACCCTCATCAAAGCAAGGAAAAACGTTCTCGAAGTAAGTGAAAAAGAAGCGCGAAACTGGCTGGCAGGAAAAGATTTGAAAAAACAAGGAGTTGACGGATGGTTCCTGCTAAGAACTAAAACAGGTTTCTTCGGGGTCGGAAAAAGAGTTCAAGGATTTTTCAGGAACATAGTTCCAAAAAGGTCCAGGGTCATAGGTTTCTTTTAGATTTCAACACGCCAATAATTTTTTTGGCCGCGGTTTCAGGAGTGCTTCCAAAGATGACCCGGCTCCCAACCAGTTTTTCCAAATCCTTAGTGAGAACGCGAGTAGCGATTTTCGAACCCTTAATCGATAAAGCCGGGTTAACGTGAGTCGTGACACCCAAATCAAGAAAGTACACGCCTATTGCCAACGATTTTTCGGCCATGTACTCCGGAGCACTGCAAGCAATTGGCAAGTCTGGCAGAGAAGTATTCGAGGCCTCTGAGAGCTGGGTGAACAAGGCACCGATTCTTGAACAGTCAACGCACGAACCCATGTGCCAAGCAGGAGGCAGGGCTTCCAAACCATTTGCTTCACCCACTTTTTCCAAAAAATGTTTGAGACCGTCGCCCGCAAGCTTCACGGCCCTCGGGTTCATCAAGTCCGCCTGAGCCGCGGCGTGAGCCCAGCAACCAGTGCCCACCACTAACACGTTATTTTTTATCAGGATTCTTGTAAGCTCTTCTTGAAAAGCTTGTCCTCTGAGCTTAGCGTTCCTGCAACCCACTACAGCCACTATTCCGAGAACGTTTCCGGATTTCATCTCGTTTATGAGAGGTTTGAAAGGATTTTTTTTATCAAGCTTCGATAGCAAGGTTTTTATGGCTTCAACCGAAAAACCTCCATAAAGCTCTGAAACTTTTTCAGGGATTAAAACGTTTTTACCCTTTCTTTTTTGGAAAGCTTTCACAGCTTCTTTAATGATTTTTTTAGCAGAACGGTCAGCGTTCTCAACTTCAAAGGGCAAGTGCAAGGCACCAGGAATCTTAACAAAATCTATCGTGGTTATCAAACGAGTATTGTAACAAGACGCGATGTCCTGAAGAGAAGGGTAAATGCATTGAAGGTCGACGACAGTGGCGTCAACAGCTCCAGTGACCAAAGCCATTTCTTGTTGCATGACGTGACCAGCCATGGGCACTCCCTGGCGCATTAGCAGTTCGTTTCCAGTGCAGCACATGCCGACAACGTTTATGCCTTTCGCCCCAACTTTTTTGGCGTGTAAACCCATTTTTCGCGACCACTCCAAAACTTTTTCAGAAAGCAAGGGGAGGTGGCCGTGAACAATGATGTTAACCCAATCCTTTTTCAAAACCCCCAAATTGGCAGTGGACTTGGTGAGGTAAGGCGTGCCGAAGATGATGTCCTGCACGTCGGTTGCGAGAGACATGCCAGCAAACCCGTCCACCAAGCCGAGTTTGAGCACGGATAATAGCACGTTCACTGGGTCGGCGTCGTTGCCCATAGTTGTTTGGTGTAGGGCGTGCGAGATTTCAGCGTCAGCGTTCACTGGAAGAATGTCGAGTTTTGACCAGGCCTTCATTCTTTCCTTGTTCGCCCTGACTTTGAACCAGTTGAGCGTCAACCCTTCTCTTTGTTTGAGCAGTCCTTCCTGCCTCCTGAACTCTTCCAGCGCTTCCAAGACAACGCTTTTAGCGACTTGTTTGACGCTTTTCCCGAAAGTTTTTAAACCCAGTTTGCGCGCCACAAAAAAGAGTTTTTCCTTATCTTTTATGGGATAGGACTTGGTTTTTCCTTCACTGATTTTTAATAACGCTAGTAAGACTTCTTTCGCGTGGTCCGTGTGGCACGCGGTTCCCGCGGCAACGTGCCTTAACAAGTTTCTGGTAACGATTAAGTCCGCGTTAGCCCCGCAAACCCCTTCTTCCTGTTTTCCAGGGATGATGCGGCAAGGACCTTGAAAACAGTTCTTGCAGCACACGTCTCCCAAGCCGAACACGCATTGAGGTTGTTGTTCTTCAAAACGGTCAAACACGAGTTTTGCCTTGTCCCTACGGGCTTTTGAAACAATTTTTGGGTCAACCCAAGAATTCATGTGATAGTAATAAGGAGAAAGGTTTTATTTATTCCTTTAGTCTAGCCAGTCCTTGTTTTCAATCTTGGTTGGCACGTAATTCTTGACCGCGAAGTCAACACCTTTTGTAACCATTGAATCCAACTCTATCTTGTAACCAAAGTTTTTGAGGTCCTTTAACTCTTTCTGCCACTCCTTGGTCTTGAACCAGTCGTACTTTTTTATTTCATCTAATCTTTTCATGTCTGATTTGGTTGCTTTGATTAACGCGGTTTTAGGTACACTGAAATTCTCGTAATCACTGACTTTTAAGCCGAGGAACTTGGCGTCAGGAACAGCGCACTTCTCGCTGAAGTAAGCGAGGTTAATGCTTCCCTGCTTGTAAACGCTGTAAATGTAATAACCGTAAGCATCCATGTCCATCATCACGTAAACCGGGAGTTTGAGCTCATCATGAATCCTTTGAAGCAAACGTCTTTCAGCGCGAGCGGGCTGGCCTTTACCAGTTATTATGATGCAATTATTCTTATCCCAAAATTTTAGTCGGTTGAAAATGTTCCACATAGCGTATTTTTCGATGACGAGCACGTAGTCCGCACTGCAATGTTTGAAGTCAATAGTGTTTTTCTCAACGATTGCGGGCACGCTGTAACCCGCGCTTCCCATCTTCGCTAAATTAATGTCGTCCCCGCTGGTCTTATCCCTTATAGTTAAAGGCCCTGCAATGACCCCTTTTGGCGTGGCAATGAGGTTTAACTCTTCTCTTAGAGCGTCAATGATGACTTCAATATCCTCGATCAACGGGTCTGTTTCCTTCTGAGCGTCAAAAGTGTTTTCATTCGAGTTTGGCAGAGTTCTTTTCAACGCGTAATAAATCTGCCTTATGCTTAGAGGAGGCTTATCTTGCTCTAATAGTTCTTTGCAAAGAGATGCTATGAGCATGGTTTGCATGAACTTCTTGGACTGGTTGAGGTTGAAAAAACTTCTTTTCTGAACCTTGTTACCCAATCTTATCAAACGGTCTTTTTCGTCGAAGTAAACGTTGTTAAGTGAGCGCAGCCTAACATCTATCTCAGGGTTTTTCTTTTTTTCAAGTTGTTCAAGAACTTCTTCTCCAAGTTTTGCAAGCTTTTTAATAGTGCTAGAATGATCTATTTTCATTGTTCCCCCTCCTTCACTTTTATCATAGCTTTAGTGTTTTTCACCAAGGATTCTTCAATCAGTTCAGCGATTTTTTCTTTATTCCCTCTCGTCAGGTCAGCGATAGCTCCTGCCAACTCTTTGGAGTACCGGGTGAAAGCGTCAATTCTTGCCTGATCCCTTTGACGCCTGTACTGTCTTTTCAAGTAATTCCTAAGGTGCCTGGCGCATTCCTGCAAAGCCAGTTTTATCTCTTTGACTATAATAGGGTAGGAAGCGATGGCGGCTTTCGACTCTGAAGTGAAGGGAACCCAGACGCTGGCCATGTGGACAGCAACAGTTAGTGGGCCGTAAGGCACGCCCCTGCCACCGGTTTGGCTTAAACCGTAACGCCTCCAATCAATTTCTCCAATGGAACGGGTTATGGCGCAAGCACTTTTCTCGTACAAGAGAGGCACGCGGTTGGCGAACCTCATGATTTCCGCCTGCCCTTCTGACTTTAGGTTTCCGCCAAAAGCGATTCCTGCTTCTATCTGGAAAGGCATTCCCCTGTAAACGCTGGCGGGGCGGGTGACTGTCACGACCAGTTCTGCGGACAATTCTGTTTTCATGCTTGCTTCCAAAGAATTAGCTCCAATAGGTGACAGGCAGTCCAGTGGGGGCACCATGAGTTTTTCGGTTTGAAGCGTTTTTATGAGTTTTTCAGCCTGTTCACGCGTTAAAGTGTAAGGTCTGGTGGCGTTGTGCAATTCCACTTTTTTCAAAACTCTTTTAGCAGTGGTGGAACCAACTCTGCTGAACTCGCCTGTGAGAAAGCTCTGAATCGTTTTTTTGCTGGTTGTTTTGAGCATTCTCATGAAGATTCCGAGTTCGATTCCGTAAGGGTGTGGTTTGATTTCTTTAGGCATTTTTGGCAGTTTGTTCGTGGTTCTATTAAAAATGAATTTGGATGGGGTCGGGTCGTTAAAAATTATTTGAGCGCTAGGGTTGACAATGCTCGTCCTCCTCAAGTACTCGTAAATCGAGGAGCTTCCTTTGGATACGAATTGAGCTTCCATCTCCATTTCTACTTTGGTGCCGTGAGGTAGGCGGAAGTCAAGGTCTATTTCTTCTTTTATTATCTGAGGCTCGTTTTTGAGAATGTCAAGCTTGAGCTCTACGCGGTGAGCTGGCCTGTTAGGCCCCGTCTTGGTGGTCACGACAGTGGGCTTGCCAGTGGTTAGTTGTGAGTAAAGGCCTGCAGCTGTTATCCCTATTCCTTGCTGGCCTCTCGACTGGATTAGCGCGTGGAATTTTGACCCGTACAAGAGTTTTGCGAAAATCTTAGGAATCTGTTTTTTCATTATTCCTGGACCGTTATCCTGGATTATCACTCGGTAACGGTCTGTGCCGGCTTGTTTTATCGTAACAGTTATTTCAGCGGGAATCCTTGCTTCTTCGCAAGCGTCCAGGCCGTTGTCAACCCCTTCTTTAACAGCGGTTAGTATTGATTTCCTTTTGGAGTCAAATCCTAGCAAGTGCCTGTTCTTTTCAAAGAATTCAGCTATACTTATGTCTCTTTGTTTTTTTGCTAATTCCTCTGCAATCGATGCCATTTTTTTTTAAAACCTGACTTTTTTTAACATTTGTTTGCGTTTGATTATTTTGTAAGCCGTTCCGTGCTTGGACCCGGAAAGCAGTGAGTTAATCACTTCTCTGGCGTCCAGAACGTTTTCCATTCTGCCCATTATCCCAATGGTTTTGCCGAAAACACTGATTTTCGTGTTTGTCAGTTTTTCAACGTTTCTTTTCGCTTTTCCTTTCTCGCCGATAACCCTGCCGCGCAGTCGGATCATATCGTTTTTCGACTTTCCTGCAAAATCTTTTATTTCAATTATTTCTAAGGTCGTGTCATCCCCGGTTAAGAGCAGTGCTTCGTGCGGCTTGAATCCCCGGGCAACTGCTTTAACAACTTTTTGAGCGTTGTAAGCTTGTATTGATTCTCCTTCAATCTTTACTTCACCTTCAGGAGTTATTGTGATGTGAGTATCAGTTTTTTCCTCAATTTTTTTTTTGATTCTTTCCAAATTCTTTAAGTTCTCTTTTGGAATTATCATGATTTCTATCATTTGAGTTTGTCAATTATCCTCTTTTCATTCTTGGTTTTCACGCCGAGTTTTGAAAACCAGGCGTTCACGTTTTTTATGTCCCGCTCCAAAAGTTTTTGGAATAACGGGTGTTCCTTAAGGATTCCTTGCGAAAAATCAATTATGACTGGTTTCTCTTCGTTGTTTAAAACGTTGTATTCGCTTAAGTCACCATGAACAAGACATTCCTTTTTATAAAGCTTTTTTATGCTGGAGAGCATGCTTTTATACCATGCTCCAGGATCGCGTGGAGGGGCGTCTTTGGCTCTCTGGGAGGGGTTTTCGTTCTTTCCAATGAACTCCATTATCAGCACGTTTTTATTGAATTTTATTGGTTCTGGACAAGCAACTCCAGCTCTTCTTGCTTTGGCCAGGTTGGAGAATTCTTTTTCAGCCCACGCGTAAATAATGTTTGGGAAGCTTTTCTTGACGTGGAAGAATCTTGGGTCCCCGTACAAGTAATCCCACATTTTATCAAACTTTAATTTTTCAATCATGTAGATCTTGATGGCTAATGGTTTGCCGTCTTTTTCGGCTAGAAAAACTGTTGATTCTTTGCCTGACGAGACCACGCCTTTTATGGAGTCATAATATTTTTTGCGTCTTAACAAGCTTAGACTTCTAACTGTTCTTCTGTCAAAAACGTCTCCGAAAACTTTTCCAGCCATTGCTTAATTATGTATTGATTCCTTAATAAAAAGTCTTTTAGAACTCTTCAAGCTCTTTTAAGAAACCTTTATTTCTGAGCCAAGCAATCTGTGATTTAGAATACTTGTAAATAACGTCTCCTCTTTTGTCGCCTTCAAGGTCCCATGGCTTCACTAGAACGACGTGGTGGGGTCTAACCCACATTCTTCTCAGAAACCTTCCGGGAATCCGGCAGTTCCTCACTTTTTCGTCAGCGCAGCGAACATACATTTTCGCGTGGCTTAAAAGCTGTTCGACAATGCCGATAACTTCATTGTCTCTGGGAGTCCTGACCCTGACTATCTCGCCAGAACCAATGACTTCTCTGTGTTTTTCCCCTGATTTTTGTTTAATAACCATTTCTTTTTAGGATTAGAGCCTTAAGTTTTATATAATCTTGGCGGTTTGCGCGTGCGGAACTCCTTGAAAGAATATGACGTTATTCTTTTCGATTAAGCCTGCCTTGACGCCGATTCGAACCGCTTCTTCTCCGAAAAAGTTTGTTGTAGTGGCGTGCTCCAACTCTTTTAGAATCTTTTCTTCCCCTGCTTTTTCTCCTTTATAGAATCTAGGGTTGATGAAAACTTTTGCGCCTTCGCTTTCCAAAGTTTTTCCAAGTATATTGGCGTCACAGACAGCAACGATTTTTTCGTAAATCCCTCCTTGAAAAACTTCGTGAACTTTAACGTACATCATTTTAGTGATTTAACTGATTGTTTTGCGCCGCAGACACCGCATTTCATGAAAGTAATCCTGTCCTCACGGATTAGTTTGGTTTCTGGTTTTTTACATTCATTGCAGTAAACATATTCTTTTAAGAACTTGTCAAACAAGTCTTGCAATCTTTTTCTGCCAAATCTTCCTATGAATATAGCTGAATGGTCCTTTAACTCTCCAGCAGTTGCAAGCCCTCTTAGAAAGAATTTAAAAACCTGTTCTTTTTTTCTGTTAATCGTGTTGCATATTTGCGAAAAGTTTGTTAGTACCGTCTTGTTTCCTTGCTGAATTGATTGGATTAAAGGAATGTTGAATCTGGATGTTTCGGAGCTAACGCTGGGAAGAGATTCGTAAGCTTTTTTCAACATTTTTTCGTAATCCATCTTTTTTTTTTATTCCAACATTTTTAGCGTGTTAGGTTTTGGCTCGAAAACCACTCCTTTCTCTAATAGTTCGCTAACAATGTTTTCAACGTCTTCTTTAGCGAGTCCAGATTCCTCAACAATTTCATCAAAACTAGTGCCCTTATCCGAAAATTTTTTGAGCACTTTTAAAACTTGGTTTTTTGATGTTTCAGGCACTTCCTCTTTTTTGCTGAGCTCAATCTTCCTTAACAGCCAGGAATTAGGGTTTAAGACCTTTTTTATGCTTATCGGTGATAAATAAACATTTTTTTCGAATTCGCGCACCCCTGCTATCACGTTAACCATATCCCCAACAAGAACTCCTTCCATTTTTTTGGTGTTTTCTTTAAAAAATCTTAGGCTTATGACTCCTGTCCCGTCATCAATGTTTGAGAACACGAACATTCTTTCTTTGTTTTCGAATTTGTGCATGACTGTTCCGATAACGTTGATTCTTCCAATTTTTTTGCCGTCAATTAAAACCAGTTCTTTGCCGTTTTCCTTTATTGGAACGCCTGATTTGATTGTTTTGATGTCGCATTTTAGCGCGGTTGGTTGTTTGGTATGCATTTTTAGATTACTCTCCTGATGAAACCAGGTCTTGGCTCAAATATTTCTCCTTGTTGCCTCATCTTTTTCAAAATCTCTTCTGTTTTAGCAGGGTCCACTCCTTTTTCAGCGGATTCCCTGGTAATTTCTTCTATTGGAATTCCTTCTTTGTATTGGCTTTCGAGAATTTTTATCACGTCTTGAATTGTCATTATCCTGTTGCGCTGCAGAGAAGTTATTCCTGATACGAGGCGGTCAATGTCCAGTTCGCCTGTTTCAGGGTCTGTGCCCACTTGTTTCAAACAGAAAGTAAGAAGTCTTATGGCTCGTTCAGAATCTTTCTTATCGCACACTTTGTTAAGCTTCACGCGAGCACTGGCTTCAGTCATTCTTATCAGTCCTTCAAGTTGTCTGGCGTTTATGGGGATAGCTCGGGTCCTGGCCTCGGTGTCGGTTACAGCTTTGTTTCTGATGTTAACGTAAAAATCAATGATGGTTTTTGACGCTGCATCGCTGAGGACGGGTTTTGAATTTTTTTTGGCGTAAGTTAAATACTTTCTTAAAAAAGCTGAGTCAATAGTGCTTCTTTCAAGTTCAGGGTTCTTATGGGATTCAATAATGTGCGTGGCAATCCTGGTGTCCTCCTCCTTAGCTGGAACGTCTCTTATAGGGAATATGAGGTCAAAACGGTTTAGTAGAGTGGTCGGCAAATCTATCTGGTCAGGGATGGGGGTGTAAGGATCAAATCGTCCTAGTTTAGGGTTGGCTGCAGCGAGCACAGTGGTTTGAGCCATTAGGGTTGCGTGAATATTGGCCTTGTTAATAGTAACGGTCTGTTGCTCGAGTGCTTCGTGCATGGCAACCCTGTCGTCCTTGTTCATCTTGTCCAGTTCGTCAATGCAGGCAATGCCTTTGTTGGCTAGGACTAGCGCGCCAGCTTCAAGACTCCATCCTTTGAGAAATTCGTCTTTCACCACGCTCGCAGTCAAGCCCGCGGAAGTCGTTCCTTTACCGCTAACGTAAACTGCTTTGGGAGTCATTCCTGAAACATATTTAAGTATTTGCGATTTCCCGGTTCCAGGGTCTCCTACGAGAAGAATGTGCATGTCCCCCCTAATTTTGGTTCCATCAACCATTTTTTTTTGCACGCCCCCAAACATTTGAAGAACAATGGCTTCTTTGACTTCTTTATGACCGAAAATTGTTGGGGCAATGGATTTTATGAAAGTGTCATAGACTTTTTTGGACTTTGACAATTCTTTAATTCTCTTCAAATCATCTTCATCAACCACAGTTAATTGATCGTAGTCTTCTTCCATGGCCACGACGTTGTTAGCTTCTACAATGATGTCGTACCGGGTCGATTTTTTTCCTGATGAATCGGTTATGGGAATTTCTTTAACTATTCCTATAATAGAGACTCTTGAGCCTGGAGTGACTGTTTTCTCTATTTTTGGGTCTACAAGGTCTGCTTGCAAGAAAACGCTTATCCTTTTTGGTTGTTCTCCGCCTATCATGAGTTCAGGAGCTTCTTCAACCACAATCCTTTGAGTGTCCACGAGTTCTTGGGAGTGGACTTTGAACCTGCCTTTTCTACCGCAAGTGCACCTGCTCGGCTCCTTGATGCTTAAACCTGTTTGCTCGACTAAGATGTGTGTTCCGCAACTAGGACACTCGTAAGTTATCATGGACGCGACTGGTCGGACGTCGCTGGCCTGCCTTATCATCCCGTCAAAAAAAAGAAGTTTTTTCAAGTGCTTGCTCCTGATATCCCTTATCCTTACTTTTTGACTGTCAGGAATGTTCAAGAAACGAGGTATGGGTTTGAAACTCTCAACGGATGGCAGGTCGATTTCTTCTATAGCTTTATGAAACTTTTTGATTATGTCCAAAGGTTTTTCGATAAGTTTATCCGCTAATTCAGGCTCTTCTTCCTCAAGTTTTTTGTAATCTATTATGATGAGGTTGTCCTGGTTTTTCAACGCTAAGAGTAAGTCTTTGTAGTAACATCTTCTTATGAAATCTTCCAGGACGCTTACATCATTTTCTTTCATTTCTTTTTGAGATCAATTAGAGTTTTGTATAATTCCTTGACAGTTTTTTTGATTTCTCGCTCGTTTTTCGCTCCAGTGCAAACTATTTTTCCAGTTCCGAATAATAGAATAGTTACTCTAGAGTTAGGTACTTTATAAACCAGTCCTGGAAATTGTTCAGGCTCGTACTCTGAAGATTCTAACTGGAATGCCAATTCGTTTAAGTTAAGTTTTAATCCGAGGTCTCCTGAGGCGACCATGTTCTGAATTTCTATGTCAGGTTCTTTAGTTACTTTAACTCCTATAGTTGAGATTTCTTTAATTATTTTTTGAACTGCTTCATGAACAATTGGAATTGTTCTAGCGCCAGTGCAGACAATCTTTCCCGAGCTGAAAAGCAGGGCAGAAACCTTCGGGTCTTTTAGTCTCAGGACCAGTCCTGGAAATTGTTCAGGCTGGTATTCAGTGTTTATTAGTTCTGCGGAAGCTTTTTCCAAAGGTATTTTTGAGTGTATGTTGACGCTTGCAACGATGTTCACAACAGTTGTTGTTATAGCCATATTTTTTTTTCACCATTCAAATTTTTTTTTTTGCTCCGTAATAGGTGAGCAAAATTTATAAACCCTTTATAAAGGAAAGTGAAAAGTCTTTTCTTTAAAACATTGTGGTATTTGTTGACATAGTTTTATTAACAAGAAAGAATACTATATTACCTCAAGAAAAAAAATATGTTTTTCGGGTGACCTAATGGAATTTGATAAGTTCATCCCCGTGCGAGTTGGGGACAAGCATGAAGTGAAAATAATGAGTCAAGGCGAAAAAGGCGATGGCATTGTTAAAATTAACGGTTACATTGTTTTCGTTCCTGAAGCAGAGGCAAGCAAGAAGTACAATATAGAGATTACGAAAACGTTTCCGAGATTTGGTTTCGGAAAAGTGCTTAATGAAGTAGATTAAAAATTATTTTTTTCTTTTCTTTTTTTTACCTTGTATAAGATAAATATTAATAAACTCCTTCATTTTTTCATTAATCTTATGGAGATATGGACTGAGAAGTACCGGCCGAAAAAACTTGATGAAATAATCGGGCAAAAAAACGTTGTTAAAAGACTTAAACAATTTGTTAAGAACAAGAACCTTCCCCACGTGCTTTTCGCGGGCCCAGCAGGGATTGGGAAAACCTCTTGCGCTCTCGCCATAGCCCAGCAACTTTACGGGGATGACTGGTCTCTTAATTTCTTCGAACTTAACGCGAGCGATGAGAGAGGAATAGATGTTATTCGCGGAAAAATCAAGGATTTCGCTCGAACCATGCCTTTAGGAGGAGCACCTTTCAAAATAATAATGCTCGACGAGTCAGATGCTTTGACGCGCGAAGCCCAGCAAGCCTTGAGAAGAATGATGGAAAAATACACCAGAACTTGCAGGTTCATTCTTTCGTGCAATTACTCTTCAAAAATTATTGACCCAATACAATCCAGGTGCGCTGTTTTCAGGTTCAAGCCTATTGACAAAGAAGACATATTGATGCATTTAAGCGAAATTGCTAAGAAGGAGAAACTCAAGATATCTTCAGACGTAAAAATTAATGAGAATCCGGTTTTTCTAGCCATCCATGACGCTTCAGAAGGAGACATGCGTAAAGCAATAAACCTTCTGCAGTCGTGCTCGGTGGTGGAGGGAAAGATAACCTCAGACACGGTTTTTGAAGTAGCTTCTTACGCTAGACCCTCTGAAATCAAGAGGGTGGTGGAGCAAGCAGTTTCAGGCAAACTCGTCGAAGCAAGAAATCTTTTGTTCGACACCATGCTCAAGTATGGTTTAAGCGGGATAGACGCGGTCAAGCAACTGCAAAAAATGGTGATGCAATTGGACATGCCCGCTCAAAAAACGGCTTTGGCTGTTCAAAAAGTGGCTGAGTGCGAGTTCCGGTTAGTGGAAGGAGCTGACCCTTACATACAATTGGAAGCCCTGCTCGCAGGTTTTATGCTATTAAAATGAGTTCTGAACCTTGGGTTAGGAAATACTTTCCTAACAACTCAAAAGGAATTGTTGGAAACAAAAAAGTAGTGCAAAGACTCTTAGAATTCGTGCAAGACTACAAGAAACAGAAGAAAAAAGCGGTGCTCTTGGTTGGAGGCACGGGAGTTGGCAAAACCGCGAGTGTTTACGCCGTCGCGGCAGAGTTGAACTACGAACTCTTGGAAATCAATTCTTCTCAAGTGATGAATGCGGACTCAGTGAAAAACGTGATTGGCAACGCGGCTAACACCATGAGTTTAACTGGCAGGGGAAAAATTATTCTAATTGATGACGTGGACGCTTTTTCAGGAAGAAAAGATAGAGGAGGAATAAGCGAAATAATTGATGTCATAAAGAAAAGCGGAAACCCGATAATATTGACTGCGCTCAACCAATGGAACCAGAAATTAAGAACTCTTAAGAATCACGCGGAAGTCCTTCAATTCAGGAAACTCATGAAATCCCAAATAAAAGTCTTGCTGAAGCTAATAGCTGACAGTGAAGAACTATGTTTAGAGCAAGGAGTTATAGAATTAGTGGCAGAAAAATCCAGGGGAGACATGAGAGCAGCCATAACTGACTTGGAAGTCCTGGCAACAGGAGGAAAAGTGTTGCAACAAGACGTTGAAACCCTTGGTTACAGGGAGAAAACGCTGGGCGTGTTCGAGGTCTTGGATAAAATGTTTCATTCGCAGGATTATCATGAGATTGTTAAAGCTGTGAGGAACTCTGACGTCAATCTTGATGAACTGTTGTTATGGGTTGCGGAAAACCTTCCTCGCCGCGTCAAAGACAGGGATTCGTTGATAAAAGCTTATGAAACCTTGGCTGAAGCAGACCTCTTTCGCGCCAGGATTAGGAAGCGTCAGCACTGGAGGTTCCTGGTTTACGTTCAAGACTTGTTAGTGCTCGCAGTCATGCTTGCTGAGAAGAACAGGGGTTGGTTTAAGACTGAGCGGCCTTCCAAGATAGCAAAGCTTTGGAAAACCAAGTCCGAGCGAAACGTTCGCGCAAGCATTAGCGCAGCCTTTGCCGAGAACTGTCACACGAGCGCGAGGCAGGCAGAAAAAGTTTACCTTCCTTTCTTAAAAACTTTAAGTCTTGTGAACTGGAAAAAAGCGAGTGAGCTCTGCGCCAGCTTGAAACTAGGCGAGAAAGAAGTTGAATGGCTGAAAAATTCTATTTGACGGCTTTTCTTATGGCAATGCCTTTTAAGGTTCCAAGAAAAATATGTGAGAAGTTCTATAAAAAACTATCACTGATATCTTTCTTCAGAATATTCGAAGTTATCAAAGTGATAAGTGGTTTTGGTCATGGTTTTCGACGGTGTCGCGTACTCGCTGCCCAGAAAACGCACAAAATCTTCCACGCGACTCCACGAACCAGTTTTTTCGGCGTACAAGTAAAAAACGTTCTCCCTAACCGCAGGGTATAATTTGAGCTTCAAGTAAGATTCCGTGGCGTCATCCTTAAAACTTGCTGTAGAGTTATGCGCAATCAATAAATCGCAAGGCACTATTACCGCGAAAACGTAAGAGTTATCTCTTCTGCCAGCAAAAGTCCAGCCATTACTGCATTTGAAAGAAGATTTGGAAACTTTAGCCACGGTATCGTTAAGCACTCCTTCAACTCTTCCAAAAACCTTCCAAAAATGATCCGCTGAACCGTTAAGCCTGACGCGGGGACTGAACTCCACGATTCTTGAAGCGTTCACAGGAATCTGGGCATCCACTTTTATGAAAGGTGAATAAGAATTAATGCTGAAAGAATAATTTAGTTGAGGAGTGGTTCCCGAGCCAGCGTTAACCGTTGCGAACAACTTGCCAAAACGAGTGAGTACAGGGCTTGAAAGAGCAGAGCTATAACTCGCGGACACGTCGCTCATGTCAGTTATCCTTGTTTCAATGTCAAAGGTTCCGGAATCATAAAACCAGTTAGCTCCTTCTGACTGAAAATCCTTGCTGGAGAAATCCCATGACCATAAAGGGTTTGAAACGTTCGTTCCGCTAACACTCAGGTTAGACGACTGGTCATCCGAACAATCCTTATCAGAATAATAAGCGAAAAAACTGGTTTCACCATCCTCAAAATCGTTCAGGAAAGTTATGTTCAAGCGAGGATTGGAAGGGTTAAACCAATAATCCTTAGACTCGCTTACACTCCAGCCGTCACCGAGAAGAACTTCCAGTTCAGCCCCTGCCGAGAGTGAAGTCGGGTCAAGCCAATAAAACCTTCCAAAAGGTTCTTTAAAACCCGTGAAGTTAAGCTCACCCCAGGATTGACTAATTGATTGGGAGTTGAGAGTGTTACCTTCATAATCCAGTATTCGAATAGTGGTGGCCGAGCCAGCGGATATCAATCGCAAAGACATGTTGATGAACGAATCGTTCTCGCCTGCGCGGAACAACAATTTAGGGGCGGGTCCTTTGACCACAAAGTTTTTCTCGTCCAAAACCAGTTTTGGCAGGCTCGAAGTAATGTTAAACCATTCGGCCCCAGCAACGCTCACGTTATACTCTCCTGAAACGCCTTTCGAATCAATCGTGTAAGCGGTTCCGTTCCCCTCAAGGTTTGAAGGAGTGGTCGTGGACCCGTCAGGATAAGACACGTTAAAACTTATTACTTCATTATTTGATTGATTGGTCACTGTCACGGTAAAATTGGTTCCGTTAACGTTGTAAACAGTGAAGTTAGGTCTTAGCGAGCCGTTAAAATAAGTGGTTAGGACGCTGGACCCAGTATGGTAAAAGCTTGGCTGAGTCAACTTTGTTTTGAAATACTCGTCGACCACGCGAATGCAGGTGGGCCTGGTTTGAGCCTCAAAACCCAGTTCTACACTAATCGTCGCGTTATCAACTGGTTCTGAATCAACTGTAAAACCAATCCTTCCAGTAAACAGGGTTTCACTGACTTGATTGAGTTTTGAGGTCGAGTTAGTCATGGTGGCTGAAGAACTGAAATCTTTGGTGGGAAAACTTATTTTAGCACTGTTATCAGCGTTGTAATAAATTAGGAACGTGTTGTTAGCGTTTGCTGAAAGGTTAACGAGTAATGAAATGTTTCCTAACGAAGCGCTCTCATCCTCCCAAGATAATTGCCAAGGAATCATGACATGATTCTGGTCGAACACCGCAAAATTAATGGTTCCTGAAGGGATTTGAAAGTCTTTTGAACTGGAAGTGGAGAACGAAAAGTTGTAAACCCCGTTTTCCACTGCGGAACCAGTGTTAGTGAGATTTATGCTAGTCCTGTTCCACTGTTGTTTGTTCCAGTCATCTTTGTCAACCTGTTTTTCTATTTTTTCATTAAAAGTGGAATAACTCGTTTCCAAGGAATAACCCTCATTAATCCCGGAAACTTTCAGGTAATTCAGTGCCGAAGAAATTTTGGAGTTAACGCTTTCCTCATCATTGACGTGTATGTTGAACTGGTGGCCTAACAAGAAATTGCTGGTTTTTGAGCCGTTAAGGGATTCTCCAAGCATCAAGTAAACAATGGCGTTCACCTGATCGGAAGAAGAGCCTCGACCAGTGATGTTAGTGAAGTCATTGACGTCCGAGGCCTCCAGTAGTCCTTGGGAGGGTTGAGAGGAGTCGAAACTCCAGTCAGAAATGTTGGTTAAAAAAACTTTCGCCTCGGTCGGAGTCGTCTTAGCGAATAAACCCCAAAGCCTTCCCGTTCCAGACGCTGAGCTGGTTGAAGCTCCACTGCAGAAATCGCTTATTGTCCCCCCATCAACGTCATCGTAATCCCAGTTGTGCTCGCAAGCATGGTTGAAAAGTATTGAGAGGTCGCCTAAACCGGAAGTCGAAGTAGAATTTTTTATAGTGATGTTTGCCATGACGTAATCATTGAAGAAAAAGTATTCAATCTTTGAAAACACTGGAGTGCTAGCAGGATTGTTGAAATTATAGGCATAGATTTTTGCGTAACCGAAAACGGGTCCGCTGGAGTAATCGCTAAGAGTGGTTGTCCCGGATTCCTGCTCGTTCCAAGCGTTGAAAAAACCTTGGCTTCCCGCCCACTCATGACTGTTTTGTTTGGATTTGAAACTCGAAATCACTCCTCCTTGATTGAGATCCACTTCCGCTAAGTAAGAAGGAGTGTTGATTATTAGTTTGGTGCCGTCTTTTTCAACGCTTGTCGTGTTAACAGTTTCTTCTGATGGTATGACGTAGTCTTGAGAGGATAAGGAATTATAGTAGACGTTGATGGTTTGGTTCGCGAGCCTGGTGTAGTTCAGCGTGGCGTAAAGAACTCCTTGTTTCGCGGTCAGGTTCTCCCAATGCACTTGAAAAACTTTTTGCTCTGGGGCAAAAACCATTAATGAGTTCGTGTCAGTATCGTTTCTCAAGTCAAAACCAATTTTTATTAATCGGTTGGCTGACTCGTTCAGAACTTCTTGAACCTCTATTTTCAAACGATAACTTCTTTTGATTTCGTTCCAGTTAAAGGTTTCCGAAACTTTATTCAAGAAACCTTTTAGGTTGTATGCTTTGTTCAAGCTTATCCGCTGAAACTCCAGTGTCGAGACCTTCAACCCTGGAGGCAGGACTAAATAACTAATTATCGCAGACATAGTTATTATCACGATTATTCCTGTTATCACGAAGAACTGGCCTTTCACCACAAGTACCACATCCTAAGAAGGACTTTAGAATAATCTTTTTCAAGATTTACCAGCCTGCTGATAGAGTGAACATTTGATTTAGGAGAATCCTTTAGTATTGGAGGGGTTCCACCCCTATTATCCTTTTCAAAATTGATTGTTACGTTGGTGTTGTCATAACTTGTGTTGAGCGTCGAATTATAATCATCAGTGTCAGAAGTCCCTATTGAGTACGAGAGGTAAAACTCTTTATTGCTGTGATTCATTAATGGAATGAAGAATTGCGTGTCCGCTCTCGTGGAGTTCTGAGGTTCCCCAACAGATGTTGCAACGCTGGAGTTAACGAGTAAGGAGTTCACGTAAAGTCCTGCGTTGTTAGAATTGTAAGAAGTGGATCCCCCAGCGTAATAAAAGTAAGCCAAGGTTTTAGTGTTAGCTGGAAGCAAAGATAAGCTGACGTTGACCGTGACGTTCATATCGCTCCCGAAAACAGTTTGATTGGTCACGTTAAGCCTGTATAATGTATCATCAACCTGGAAAACGAACGCTGACTTGTTAACTGTTTCACCGTTAGTTTTTAAAGATAAATTTGTTATTCCAATGACGCCGTTCTCGACTCGCGTGTTGTTAGTTATCAAGTATATGGGAACGCTGTACCAGTTCCAGTCAACATTCCTGTCAAAAGAATACCCGTCAGAGAATACGTGCACAGAGTTTTTATCCACGTACGAAGGAAAATTGAAGGTTAAGGCAACCGCCTGATCAAAATGATTAATCGTTTTGTTGGTCCCGGCGTCCCACGTCCCGCCAGTGGAGTTCAAAGTAATTTTTGAGAAATATTCTGCCCGCACTTGATACCCGAACCGTTCAGGCATTATGTAGTATAACTTGTTTTCAAGTGAGCGCAAGTCATATTTTTCTAAATCCTGGCTGAGAAGACCTGTTTCATCCAAAGAGTTTAATAGCACTCTGCCAAGCCTTGAAGGGTTTCTTTGAAAACTTTCGGTAGGCGTGTAAACTCTTTGAGTGAAGTAAACGTAAGAACCCATAAAAAAAAGGATGGTTAGGATGGCCTCCATTGATTTCATAAAACCTTTATTATTCATATTATCCACGCGTTAACCTTAACTTTTGATAAGTATTTATTGTTGTTTTCAACAACGTTCGTGAAAAACTCTTGGTAAACATAATCCTGATAACCCGTGCCAGTTGTTCCGCAGGAATCGTTCATTTTTAGGTCGCCAACATAAAATTTTGATAAATCCATTCCTTGATTTGTATTAGTGTTCGTGAGAACAACCAAATATTTTTGGGAATGCGAGGTAACAAAAATGATGGTGTCCTCATCCCCAGCGGATAAGGAAAGGTTGAAGGAAAAAACTTGGTTGTTAAAAAAATCGGTTGAGTTGGAAATGTCATCTTCGGATTCAATTCCTGAATTGGTGGATGACACGTAAACGTTTTTAGGGAAAACCAAGTCAAACGAGGCGTTGCCGCTTCCAGTTGTTCTGCCCGCGCTAATGTTAAAATCGTAGCCGTTAATTATGAACCTGACCTGACCTTCACCGAAATCGCTTCCAAGAGTGTAGTTAGCGTTTTGAGGTAGGGTGAAGCCTAACAAGTTGTATTCTAAGGAAAGGTTTGAGACAAAATCAAATTCTTTAGTGCATAGGGATTGGAATTCTTCCGAAGTCATAGAATACTTTTCAAGAAAGGATACGATACTGGTTATTTTTTTTTCGCGGAGCTCGAATTCGCTGGAGTCAGAGAAGGGGGTGACAAGTCTTAGCAAAAAGTTGATTAGGAAAATTATGAAAAACAGGAATATCAGGTAAGCGACTATGGCGTCAACGTCAACCTGCCCCCGTGACCGCGAGCTGTATTTTTCGTGATTCATCCTTTTCTCCTTCCATTTTTGCGATTACAAGTACTTCATAAACCCCTACTTCTTGCGGAGCTATCAACGAGTAAGAGAACTCTCCTTGTTCGTCAGTTTTTATTACTTCGGTCAGGTTCTCTAAGATTATGAATATTTGAGTGTTTGAAACAGGGCTTCCTTCAAGCACTATGCTCCCAGTCAGCTCCGTTTTTTCTCCAGAGGAGAGCACGTTATCACTTAGCTCAGCGTTGAAGTCAATGATTTTCGGGTAGATGAGCACTGAGAAAGCCACTAACGCTATAACCAGCATTATGAAGGAATGCTTTACTCCCGCGACCACGCTTCCATCCTTGGCCTCTCCTGCCACTAAGCCATTCATGAAAGATTGTATGGTCATTGTTAGGAAAAAAAGTATTTTGAAATAACCTACAGAAGGCGCGCTCCCTCCGCTGATGAATAACGCTCCTCCAGCACCTCCACCCACAGATAATAATGGGATGAGGATTCTGTAAAGAGCTACGATTATGCCAATGAACAAGAGATTGATGATGTAAATAATGGTTATTTGCTCTTTGAGAATAGATTGTCTTTCATTGGCTATTTTTTTGAGCAGGCGAGTGGCTTCAGATACCGAGCCCATAGCTTCTGAAATAGCGCCTCCAGCGTAGTAGGCTTGAATGACTATTCCTATGGCTCTTCGTATGAAAATACTTTTTTTATTTCTCTTCGCGAAGTTCTTGATAACGTTTGGCAGAGGGATTCCCCACGACAATTGGTTCGCCATTTTTTTCACGTCTTCATTTAAAGCCCCGTAATCAGTTTTTGTAGCGTTGAGAATGGCTATTGGCAGAGTCATGCCTGCTTCATGAGCATCCGAAAGGTTTCTGAGAAATTTGGGCAGGTTATCCTCTTTTTCGGACATTTTTTGCTGATAAGTGAATTTTAGTATTGACCATGGAACCAAGAATATTGATATTCCTATAACTATGCCATAACCCACTATGAGGATGTCTCCTTGAGATATTATCACCGCGCCTAGGCATACTAATATGGCGATTGTTCCGAAAACAAGTGTTATTATGTCCTCTTGATCCATTTTTTTTTTATGTCTCCGTTGGTGAAATCATTTTTAGCATTAGTATGAACGCTGCGCTAAGGAAGGGCAGTCCAATAGTCACGAGTATTATTTGCACTGTTTGGAGTTGTTGCGCGTACCCGCCGAGCAAGCTCATAATAGTTGTTAGCACGAGGATGAATACTGAACCCACTATGACAGCGGTTATGTACATTTCCATGAATATGCTCAGCGTCTTCACGTATTCTTGGAGTTTTCTCCTGTAATCTATGACGAAGTCGTCGCCTTTTTGAATTAGGAATCTTTTCAGGTCGGCTCCAGTGGACATTGTTGTTTTCATACCCCACAAAAGTTCTTTTAACCCTTCGCTCGGCGATGCTTCAGCGGCTCTTGCCAGAGCTTCTGAAATGTCCATTCCGTAGCGGTCAATAGCGTACCAAATTTTTTGGAAAATTCTGGCGATTTCTCCGAACTCTTCGAAATCACCTATTATCTTGAAAATCTTGTAAGTTGGCAGTCCTGTTCCCGCGAGCGTGGCCATGTAGATGGCTGCGAAGTGGATTCCGTTATCAATCTTCTTTTTTTTCGAAGCAGATACTTGTGAAGGGTAAAAATAGAACAGGCTGAAAATTAGTATGGTTAGAAAGCTTCCAACGAAGAATGAGAACAGCGCGCTGACCAAAACGTCCCCTGTTAGAATTGAGAAAACGATTGTTAAGGTTATGAAGGATATAATGAAACCTAATAATGAGAAGAAAGCGGCGAGTGAGAAGTACTCTTCAACAGTCAAGTGTATTTCTGCTTTTTGCAGGTCGCTGGCAATGTCTTTTATTAGATGCCTGTACTTTTTGACGTGCCTGCCGAACCACCTATAGGACTGGAATATTAGTTGTCTGCCTTTCATGTGTTGATTAATATCTTTAGAATTATATTCTTTTATAATTACTCTTTCAAGTTCGCGCTGACTGTTTTGAAGGATATTTTTTCATCAGTTGCGTTAAGTATTTTGGGTTGGAGTAGAACATGGCTATGATGTTCGCAACTTCTTTGTAACCTTTTATTCCTTGTAATTGCATCCATTTCAGGACTTTTATTCGAAAAGCGAGGTCGGAGCGTAAAACTTCTATTGAGTAACCCATTTTTTCCTTTATTTTATCAAGAATGGTTGACTTGTAGGATTTGAACGTGTCTGTTGAAGGATCCCATTTGAAAGGAGTGTTGGTGGTTAGTTGTTGGGTGGAAAACTCGTATTGTAGGATTTCAACAACGGATTTAACCTTTCTCACGTACACTCCTTCTCTTCGGGTTAGGGCTAAGAACACGACGACGTCCAGCGCTTCTAGCATTACTTTAGGAAGGTTTATTGGTTTGTTAGTGAGGCGGCCGATAACGGATTGTATGCTGTCAGCGTGAAGGGTTCCCATTGAAGGGTGCCCCGTGCTCATTCCTTGGAACATGACGTAAGCTTCCTCTCCACGAACCTCTCCTACTATGATGTAGTCAGGTCTTTGACGCAGTGAAGATTTTAGCAAGTCGAACATTGTCACTTCACCGTAGCTTTTGGTTCCGAAGCCAGCTCTCGCGACTTGTGGAATCCAGTTCGGGTGGGGCAGCATGAGTTCTGGCGTGTCTTCTATGCTGACTATTTTCAGCGCTGGCTTTATGAATAAGGATAAAGAGTTCAGAAAAGACGTTTTTCCTGTGGCGGTGGCTCCGGCGATGAGCACGGATAACTTGTTTTCTATGACTAGCCACAAATAAGCAAGGATTTCCGCGTTAACCGTTTTGAAATCCATTTGGTTGATAGGGGTTAATGGTTCTTTGGTGAATTTACGGATAGTGAAGTTTGAGCCTTTCATCGCTATGTCTGTGCCGTAGGTTGCTTGCACACGACTGCCGTCCGGCAGGGATCCGTCGAGAAGTGGTGACGCGATGGATAAGGACCTGCCAGTTTTTTGAGCCAGTCTTAGCACGAAACCGTCTAATTTCTCTTTTTCTTCAAATATGACGTTGGTTTGGAGTTCCCCGTATAAAGAGTTGCGATGATAAATGAAGATAGGGATGCCTGACCCGTCGCAACTGATGTCTTCTATGTTCTTGTCATGCATCATGGCTTCGATTTTGCCAAGCCCGATGAAATCCCTGTAAATATAGTATTCGAACTTTAGTTTTTGCGCTTCAGTGATTTTAAGCCCTTCTTCCTTGATTATTTCTTCAAAAGTGTCTATGAGGTATTGGATCGCTTTTTCGGATCGGACTTCCGCGAAGTTTATGTTAAGTTTTTCTTCAATTGTTTGTTTCAAATCCTCCAATTTGGCTTTCTCTTTCGGAGTTATTGGGGGTTCTGAAATGAAGTATGAAAGGGCTTGTAATTCTTCATTCCATTTGATTATGCCGTAAGCGAACGTGGAGGTCTTGCCACCCAAGTTGAGGGTTATCAGCGGGAAAACGTCGTAGACTTTTCTTTTTTTGGCAAGAACTTCTTCGGGGACGATGCGAGCTTTTCCTGGGAGGTTGCTGAATAATTCGAGTTTTTGATAAACTTTTTTTTTCTCTTCTTCAACTTCTTTTTCTTTTGTCTTCACTTCTTCTTTTTGAAGCTCTTCTTTTTTTGGTGGTTCTTCTTTGATTTCAACTTTTTCTTCTGTTTTGATTTCTTCATCGATTTTGGTTGTTTCTTCAACTGATTCTTCTTTCAAAGGTTTTGTTTCTGGCGCTGGAAGAACTTTTTCATTTTCAGGAAGCTTTTCTTTTTCAATCTTTTTTTTGGAGGCTTCTCTAGCTTTTCTTAATTTTTTACCTATCTTGGATAATTTTAGTCCAGCCATTTTTTTTTTGTTGGGGGGGGAGTAATTGTTTTTAGTCTATGCTTAGTTTTAAGATGATTTCTGTTGAGCCCGCGTCACTGGTTTTTTTGGTGTCTATGCTGTTGAATCTTATGTTTAAGGTGTGGTCTCCCTGACCCGTCTCGCAGTTTGAATCGCATTGTAGCACGTAGCTTATTTCTTTGCCAAAACTGTCTTTTAGCGCGCGGTATTTCAGTTTTATCAGGACTTTTTGGAAATCTCCTGAGGGAATGCTTTTCCCTATAACCACTCCTGCCGGGTCCCTGCCAACCACTCCAGTGTTTTCAATGTCTTTTCCCAGTATGACCGCGCTTGTCCCGTCCGTTTGGATGGAGCCGATAATGTATTCTACGCTTGCTTTGGTTATGGTGTTGAATTGGGTTGCGCAATCCGAGTCCACGATCATGTCCGTGCTGTTCATGCATAGTGATGTGTAGGTTCCTTGAGCAGTGCTGTTGTAAACGCTTATCTGGTATTCCACTCCTTCGAACACTGCTGTCCCGTTTTTAGGGTTTTGAAACCCTGTTCGTGTAGGGCAGGTCGTGCAATCGCTTGAAGTGTTGACGCTGGTCAAGTTTTTTTTGGTGGGCATTTGCGTGCCTGATAATGGAACCCAGTAGTTCACGGCTATTACGGGAACTCTTGTGCTGGTATCCCATTGGACCGTTCCGTTGTAGATTCGCAGGTTTTCTCCTGCGTTTAGCCCTATTTTTATGGTCATAGAGCTTTTGGAGTTGCCAACGTATCGGATAGCGCTGTCAATTTCAGTCATTTTTGCGATTACGTTGTCTATGTGTGCTTTGTCAGTGCTTTTTTCGATTAGGGGTTTGCCCCAAATGATTGTTGCAGCGACTATAGCTATTATTATGCCAGTGATTAGTCCTATTTCAACAATTGTGGCTTGCGCTTTTCGCATTATTGATAATTTAGAAGTTTTAGGATTATTAATGTTTTTAGGATGCGTGCCCTTCTTGTACTGTGCAGGTTGCTGTTCCACTTGAGCCTACAGGACTGGTAAATTTTAGTGAGTAATCAGTGGTGGAATCTATCCCGTTTTTCATTTCGTCGAAACCTACGTTTAGTGTTGTGAAACCGTTTGAGTCAACTGATGCAAGACTGGTGGTATTGGTTTCCAAGTCGTTTCCTTCCGAGTTCCTTAGTATGGCGTACCAGGTTCCAGCCTTGATTTTTTCGACTCCATTGTTCTGTATTATCACGGTTATGTTTCCTTGCGTTGCGGATCCCGCTGTTTGGTTTCTGCAGATGAGGCTTATAACGCTTAGGCTTGACCCACCGCTTCCTAGGGTTTGACTGACTTGCGCGCTGGTAGAAGTTTCTATTTGGGTGCTGAGACTGCTCATCCAGAAGTAAGCTCCTGCCGCGGCGGCTACTGTCATCATGAGCAATAAGACTGTGGCGATTACGGGGGTTATACCTTTTTTGTTGATTCTAATCACTGGTCTCATTTGTCATCCTATATTAGGAGGTTTTGGGTATTTAGTTGTTTCTGGAGTGGGAAGAGGTTGCTTTAAGGAAGGTTCTATCGAAACAGGTTCTTCTAATGGAGTGGATTGCTCAAATGATGAGCTGGCTTGTTCGTTGAGGGTTTTGAGCTGGGATATTATTTCATCCAATTTTTTCGGAAATTCTTCGCCACTTTTTTCTTCTTCATCTTCTTCTTCGCTGGCCATCTTGAGTAGGTCGACCATTTCAGTTATTTGCTCGACCATGTCACTGATTTTTATCATTAATTCAACCATTTTTGATTGTAGGGAAATGTTCATTCCTGCTAGTTTGCTTATTTGCACGCTTAATTCGCTTATCCCGATGCGAAGGTCCATCATGTTTATGTCAGGGACTGTTTCTTCATTTTCTTCTTTTTCCATTTTAGCGAGTTCTTCTTGTATGGATTTTAAGGGAGATAAACTTAAATCAGAGTATTTTTTTTTAGCCATGATTACTGCTTTATTAGAATGAAAATGGTTCTTAATAAAGTTTTGTTGTGAGCTTTTTCGTAACTCTTAAATAATGCTAGAGTGGTTTTGGAATTAATGAAAATTGACACTCATGTTCACACTGTTTACGGCTCGTTCAGCGAAAAATATTGTTCTCATAGAACTGGAGGGCTTGAAGTACTGGACAGCGCTGTTGAAAAAGGTTTGGATGCGGTAGTTCTTATGGATAAATTTTTACCTTTAGAATCTTATGATTATGTGAGTTCTCAGAATGATTCTGGATTGAAAGTTTTTCTGGGTCAGGAAGTTATGTGCCCTGAATGCCATGTAGGAGTTATCCCGAGGTCTTTGGATTTTATTCCTTTTGAACCAACATCTTCTGTTGATGAAGTCCTATCGAGTGATCAAGAATTAGTTTTTATCCTTTTTCATCCATTGTTTGTTTGGGATTTTGCGGAGGAAAGAGCTGACCCGATAGGTTTTGATGGGGTGGAATTGTACAACGCTCAAGTTCCAGCAGTGTTTTCTTCAAGGAACATTATGAGGACTTACGAGACGTTTAAAGGGTTTCGCGGTTTTTCAAACCCGTTTTTTGGTTTAACAGCTGGTTCTGATAATCATGACAGCAAATTGAGTGGATTGCACACTGTTTTTCCGGAAATTAGTTCTCAGCAAGAGTTGTTCGAGGCGGTTAAGCAAGGTAAATTTTATCCTGTGTCTAAAACCATTCCTTTTTATAGGACTCAGCAGAATGTTAGCATGATTGCTGATTACTTTTCCGTTAAATTTAAATGAATTTTTTTTTAAAATAAAAAGCTTTTTTACATCATTCCGCCCATGCCTCCCATGCCTTGTGGGGGCATTGGTGGCATGCTCGTCTTGCTGGCAGCTATGACGTCGTCGATGCGCAAAATCATTATTGAGACTTCGCTTGCGGACTGTACTGCTTGAGTTTTGACCTTTAAAGGCTCTATGACCCCTTTTTCCCACATGTCCACTGATTTGTTCATGAAAACGTCGACTCCTGCCCATAAATTGTTTTTTTCGTGTTCTGCTTTGAGTTGTACTAGCGTGTCGATTGGGTCGAATCCTGCGTTTTCGGCGAGAGTTCTTGGAATGACTTCTAAAGCTTCTGCAAAGGCTTTTACCGCGAGTTGTTCCCTGCCTTGGAGGGTTTGAGAGTATTTGATTAGTTCTTTGGATACTTCCATTTCTGGCGCGCCGCCGCCTGCAACCACTCTTTTGTCTTTTACCACGCTTGCCAGGTCGCCCAGCGCGTCTTTCACGGCTCTTTCGACTTCGTCTATTACGTGGTTGGTTCCTCCTCTTACTAAAATGGTGACTGCTTTCGGGTTCTTGCATCTGCGTACGAAAGTCATCTCGTCTCCAGCAATTTTTTGCTGTTCTATTAATCCTGCGAAGCCTAGGTCGGTTGTCGTGATTTCTTCCAGGTTGTTCAACACTTTTCCGCTAATTGCTTTGGCCAGTTTTTCCATGTCGCTTTTTTTAACCCGTCTTATCGCAAGGATTCCTGCTTTGGACAAGTGGTATTGGGCTATGTCGTCGATTCCTTTTTGGCAGAAAACCACGTTCGCCCCGCTTTTCTTGACTTTTTCAACCATTTCTTTGAGCATTTTTTCTTCTTGCTCCACGAATTCTTGTAGTTGTGTGGGGCTTGTAATGTTTATTTTAGCGTCGGTTTCTGGTTCTTTGACTTCCAGTGCCGTGTCGAGTAATAGTATTTTGGCTTTCTCAACTTTTTTGGGCATGTCTGAGTGAACGCCTTCTTTGTCTATTAATAACCCGTTGATGAGTTCTGAGTCGTCAATGCCGCCGCCCGTTTTTTTCTCGACTTTTATGTTGTCAAGGTCGAGCGTGTAGCCGTCCCCGTCTTTTTCGGTTACTTGTTTTATCGCTGTCACGAGTATTTTTGAGAGTTTGTCTTTGCTCATTTCAGCGTTTTTTCCGGTCATCGCGGTGATAGCAATTTTTTCGAGAATGTCTGTGTCGTTGACGTCAATGATTTTTCCTATTTTGTTGAGTATTTCTATGGCTTTTTCGCTGGCCATCCTGTATCCTTTGGAAATGACGCTGGAGTGAATGTTTTGGTCTAGCAAGTCTTCTGCTTTTTTGAGCAGTTCCCCGGCTATGACTACTGACGTTGTCGTGCCGTCACCAACTTCTTCTTCTTGGGTTTTTGCTATTTCGACCATCATTTTAGCTGCTGGGTGTTCGATTTCCATTTCTTCTAGGATTGTTACCCCGTCATTGGTTACTACGACGTCTCCTAATGAGTCTACGAGCATTTTGTCCATGCCTTTTGGCCCGAGAGTTGTTCGAACAGTGTCAGCAATAACTCTTGCTGCTAGGATGTTTGTTCTTTGAGCGTTCCTTCCCATATTTCTTTGAAACCCTTCTGGTAGGACGATGATTGGTTGGTTTGTTCCGTTTGTCATTTTTAATTATTCACCTTTTTTTTATTATTGAGCATTAAAGATTTTTTATTTTTGTTTTGGAATTGGAATGAAGCAGGGTTTTTAAAGGTTTTTGGTTTTTACGTGTGGTTAAGTAGCCTTTTTTTTTTATTCGTTTTTGACCAGGAATAATGAGTGGTCTTTTTCAAATGGTTCTAAGCGTTTTTTGTCAATTATTTTAAAGTGCTTTCTTAACTCTTTTTCGACTTCATCGAACACGGTTTGCGGTTTTTTGGTCACGTCAATGCTCCTGGCTTTTACAGCTATCATTGCGTAACCCCCTTTTTTGAGGAAGCGCTTGTTTTTGATGAAAATTCTTGCCTGATCTTTTTGAGCGATGTCTTGGAAGATGAAGTCTGCTTGCACCACTAAGTTCTCGTAGTTCTTTGTTAACGCGGCGCTTTCAAGAATTGGAGCCAAGTTCTTTCTTTCTTCGGCGAGGAACACGAGGTCTCTCATAACTCTTGGCGCGATTTCAACGCAGTACACTAATCCCGATGACCCCACTATGTCTGATACGTGGCTCACAGTGGTTCCGCTAGCGCTTCCCAAGTAAAGCACGATGTTTCCCTGGTTTATAGGTATTTTTTTGATTCCTTTGTGTATGGCTGCGCCCAGCTTGCTTCGATTCGGATTCCAAACCCGGTACTCCTTGTTTTTTACTTTCAGAACGGGTTCTCCATAAACCGTTTTTCCAGGAGTCAAGTTTTTCGTTGCAAGAACTTTTCTTTTCTTGTTTAGAATCCATAAACAGTTGTCAACCACGCGGGAAACTTTCATTTCAGTTTTTCCTCTAATTCTTTAATGAGTTTTTTACTAATATCCTTTTTATCAGGGCTGAAGTAATCAACTTTTGTCGCCGTCACTATTTTGCTGGCAAGCGCTCGCGCCATGCGACCCCTGTCTTTTCTGCTTGCTTTTTGCATTAGGGGGTGTTGCAGGATTACTCCATGCTTCGGAGGTTTTGCGCCGGTTCTTAAATGTCTGAACAATGCTTTTTCGGCTCCGAGCACTTGCACTGTGCTTGAGCTCATAAAAGCCAGTTTTTTCAGGCTTCCAGCAATGCTTAAGAGTTTGGATCCGAGTGAAGGGGTGGCGACTTTTGACAGGTTTGGAACAATTTTTTCCATGCTTGTTTCCATGTCAGCGCGCATTTCTTCCCGAGTTTTTATCAATTGATTGCAGGATTCAGCAAATTTTTGGATTATTTTCGTGTTCATGTCATCAGCACCCATACCTGTTTTAGGGCTTCCAGTTTTCTTGGATACATGGATTCTTTCAGGGTTTTCCGAAAGTATTTTGAACATTTTGTCCATGTTGCCTATTTTTTTTAAGCTTTCAGGATAGTGGAGCCCGTACCATTCAGTTATTCGCTCGTACAGCTTGTTGATGGTGTTGTTGATGTCTTCAATAGCATTGGCTAATTGGATTATTTCTAAGTCTTTGGAATAACTGTTTTTTATCCTGATTTTGGTTAACTCCAAGCAGAACTTGTTCATGTATTCCGAGAATTCATGGGAAGTTTGAAATTTTTGTTTTACAACACTTTTATCTGGTTCTTCAGGAATTATTTCAAATTTTTCGAGGGTTTTCTTAAACTCTTCTTTTAAATCCTTATCTTTACCTTCAGAGTACTCTTTAGGGGTTATACTGACATCTTTTTTTTTAAGAACCTTTCCTTGAGGAGTTATGGCGTAAAGTCCGAAAGGAAAGGTTTTAATCATTGCACGCTGGGTCATTGAAATAACTAAAAATTTATATTAGCTTAAATACTTATTGAGTTACTATGACGGTTAGGATTTCAACAGGCATTTCTGGAATGGATAAACTCATTGAAGGAGGTTTCAATGTTGGCGACATAATTCTTATTTCAGGGGGCACGGGTACAGGTAAAACAATTTTTGGACTTCAGTTCCTTTATAACAATAAGGATTTTAATGGTCTTTACATATCTTTTGAGGAGAGCAAGGAAGATTTGTTCAGGGATGGAAAACAGTTCGGCTGGGATTTAGAGGGGATGGAGAAGGCAGGTAAACTGAAAGTCGTTTATTATCCTCCTTTCGAGTTTGATAAACTATTAGACCAATTAGAAGACATCATTGTTAAGACAAAAGCTAAACGAATCGTGATTGATTCAGCAAGCATTTTCGGCCTTTACGTTAAGGACTTGTACGAGCTTAGAAGGAAAATATACAAGCTGTCCAAAGTGATAAAGAAAACGGGTTGTACTTGTCTTGTCATCAGCGAGATTGTTGGCGAATCCTCTTCTGAATCAATTGCTGGTAAGTACTCGCGTTTCGGCGTCGAGGAGTTCGTCGCTGATGGAGTGATAATCTTTCATTACACAGGTTTGGGGGGGGACTTTGACAGGACGGTTCAAGTCCTCAAAATGAGGAGAACAAATCAGAAGAGGGGACTGTTTCCCATGAAAATTGGTAAGAAAGGTATTGTGGTGAAGCCGAACGTTTCTGGATGATTAAATGAGGTCGGACAATCAGAGCGCGAGAATAAGGAATTACGCTATTGCTGGTTTTTGTATTGTCCTCGCGGTTCTGGCAGTGACGTCATTTTTGAAAATATTGTCGTTGGGTCTTGAAGCACCGCAGATTAATACTCGGTCGGAGTGCAGTAACGATTCTGCCAACGTTTTTATTGGCGCGAACGAAGACCTTAAAAACGTGAAATGTGTTGCTCTTGATAAGGAATTCTTTGACATATCGGAAATCGTTATAGGGGATTTATCGAAGAACGATGAAGATGTTTGCAGGTTCAAGTTGTCAAAAAATACGACGGAGCCGTTAAGATTTGAAGTGCAGTATAATGGTAAAGTCAAGAGAGAGGTTTGCGAATGGCAACATTACCCTAGGTATGCGGATTAACTCTTAAATACGGGCAGAACCATTAGTTTTATAAATTAACGAATATGTAGGTTGCAAGAAAAAATGAAGGTTGAAGTCATAACTGATAAGAAAAACGAGCTTAAGTTTAAGATAAGCGGTGCTGACCCTCATTCTTTCTGCAATCTTTTGAGAGTGGAGTTATTGGAAGACTTGGACGTGATCACCGCGGGTTATATGAAAGAACACCCTTTGTATGATTACGCGATTTTTACTCTTAAAACAAAAAATAAGAAGCCGATAACAGTTCTGAAAGCAGGTATTAAAAAAATAGTTAAGGATTTAGACGTTTTTGAGAAAAAAGTTAAGGCAGTCGTGAAATAAAAAGAGTTTTTTTCAGCGTTTGACTATCAAATGATTTAATTGAAAGCGAGGAAAAGCTTTAATTACTGCTGATTTTTATTAGTTTGATTTTAGGATGAAATTGAAAAAATCTTTAAAGAAATTTTGGGATTTCTTATGGCATGGGGAGAGCGTTTGGTCTTACCTCGCGTTCATAATATTTAGTTTCATAACCTTGTCAATTCTTTACCAATTATTCTTGTTCTTTCTCGGTTTTTTCGGGGTTGAAGACTTGTTCGTCGTAATCACTGGCAGCATGCTCCATTCAGGGGACATTGAGAGTCCTTATTATGAATGGATGGAACTGCACGGTTTTAATCGTTCTCAGCTTGACTCCTGGATTTTTTCTGACGGCTTGAACTTGGGTGATTTGATGGTAATAATGAAAGTCGACCCCGAGGAATTAGAGGTTGGAGACGTGATTGTTTATAACCCGGAGGGGGCGGAATACAAAATTATTCACAGAGTAATATTTATAAACGAGAGTGATGGTAACTTGTCTTTCACCACAAAAGGAGACGCTAATTTCGGCGTGCTAAGCTTTGAGCGAGAACTTTCTTGTAACGAAGTTGTTGGGCGCGCGGAACACCGCGTTCCTTTTGTAGGAATCCCAAAAATGATTGTTACGCGTGTTTGGATGATTATTAAAGGCGGTGTTTGAACTAAAGATGGAGTTTTGTAAGAAGTGCGAAGGATTGTTAATAAGTTCTGATGGGAAAGTTTTTTGTATGCGTTGCGGGACGAGCACTAAGACCAAGTTAAACGTTTTGAAAGAGAAGGGAGTGAGTTCTAAAATCATATTGGTTGTGGACGAAGATTTGGATAA
>JAAOXT010000016.1 GCA_018221045.1 Nanobdellota archaeon
GTTTTTGACACTGGAACCAAAACGTCAGCTGTTTGAAACATTTTTTTAACCCACGCTTTCATCAAAGGCTTGATAAGAACAGAACTTTTCCTCGCTTTCACGAACGCGTTAACCCAATCACCATCCACCTGCATGACGACTGGCTTATTATGTTTCCTCAATAGTTTGCTGAAAGTACCAATGCAGAACAGGTCTCCGCGGTCATGAACCAAATCGCATTTTTTAGCGTTAGCATTAACTTTTTTGAAACAATCCAATAATAAAGAAAGTCCGGAGAAGATTCCGTAACCCTTTCTTTTAACAGGAGTTATTTTGACGTTCTTTTTTTTGTAATCTCCTTGAACAATCCAATTCACCCACACGTCATCACTCAAGTGCTTCACAATATTAGTTTGGTGAATCTTGTTCCCAGTGTCCACTTTCAAATTGACGAACGGGGACGCCATTAAAACCTTGATTTTTTTCATAACAACTCCTCGTAAAGCTTTTCAAACTTTTTAGCAACCGCTAGATTACCAAAATTTTTGATCAACAAATCCCTTTTAATCCTTGAATGTTTATTCAACCTTTCGATTATTGTTTTTGCCAGAAGTTCACTGTTTCCCGATTGTATAACGCTTCCCAAACTATTTTCTTTGAGGAATGCTTGCATCCCAACCTTCTCAGTGGTTATAACGTCTGTCCCGCACAGCAAGGCTTCAATCAATACAATTCCAAAACCTTCCTGTTTTGAAGAAATTGTTGGCAGAACGAAAACGTCCAACGAGTTGTAAAAGTTCACCAATTCTTTTTCAGGTATGAATCCTTTGAAAACCACGTTTTTCTCAATGCCTAACGATTCACACATTTCTTTGTAACGAGGCATCAATTTTCCTTTACCTCCAACAAAGAGTTTTGCTCTTGGAATTTTTTCAACAACTGTTTTCATGGCTTCCAATAAAACGTTCAAACCCTTATAACCGTGAGACTCGTCCAACAAACTCAAAAAACCTATGTTCATTCCTTGCTTTTTTTTCTTTTTGTTAACAAACCTTTTCTCGTCCACGCCTACTGGAATAAAAACAATCTTTTCCTTAAAATCTTTCAAGTAAAGAGAAATCTCTGCGTAATACGGGTTAATGACGACAATCCTGTCGCAAGCCTTCAACGTCTTTCTGAGCACGAACTTATTGTAAACCCTCGCTGCCAGACGAGTTAATGGACTGTTGCCAACAATGTCGTTGCAGTAAGATATAACGCTTGGCTTGCCTTTCTTCTTAGCTTCCCTAACGCTGAGGTCGCAAGTGAAAGGCGTCGGCTGGTACGTGTGCATCAAATCATAATCCTGTTCCCTCAAGGTTTTGACAAAATCCTTGGTCACGTTCGTGTTCGCGACCTTAAACAAAGTCTTGTGCCTGAAAACCTTTATCGCTCCAACTCTGGAAACGTTTTTTCCACCCTCGTCAGCGCAAAAAACTTTCACTTTATGCCCTCTCTTAACTAAGGTTTTGCTCAAGTCCAAACAATAGTTTTCAACCCCCCCAATATAAGGATAAAATCGTGGCGGGGTTTGAGCAATAATCATTTCAAACCCTCCAAGAATACATCTATTTTCTTGCTTACAGCGTCCCAAGTGTTTTTCATGATAAAAGATTCTATTTCTTTTTCATCCAATTTCGCTTTTCCGTCAAGAACTTCTTTAATCATGTCCGCCCAAGCGTTTGCATCTTTTTTCAGAATAAATCCCCTGCCCTTCTGAACTAGTTCCATTGCAGCGTTGTTCTCGTGCTCAAGAGTCAAGCCAACGCAACCATTACTCATGGCTTCCAACAAGACCAATCCAAACCCTTCCCTCTCACTCGGCAACACGAACAATTTGCTTGAACTCATCAATTTAGCGATGTCCTCATAAGTCTTGACAAAACCGAGGAAAACAACTTCTTTCTCCAATCCCCATTTTTCAACTAGTTCTTTCAAGTTCTCTTTTTCAGGACCCTCGCCCAGAATAATGAACTCTGTTTTAGCGCCACGTTCTTTCAAGTTCTTGACCGCGCGAATCACTAAGTCAATGTTCTTCTCTTTTATCAATCTTCCAACAAATAATAATCGATTATTCTTCCGCTTGGTTTTAACATCAACCAAATTGACTCCTAACGGAATCGTCACAACCCTTTTTCGCGGAACGTTTTCGTCAACAATTTTTTTGCTTGTGGTTTTCGAGATTGAAACAATTTTTTCAGGAAGCTTCAAAACCCTTCCTTGGATAAGATACGTCAAATAAGAGCTGTATTCCTTACAATATTCCTCATCCCATATCTCCAGCCAGGAGATAATGAACTTTTGTCGCTTGAACAAGTTAACAAATTTTATGGAAAAATTGTGGAGGAAAGGAAACTGATTGGAATCAATCACGTCAAAACTTTCTTTCAAGAGACGGGGAATAAGGGCTAAAGAGAATTTAATTGCTGGAAAAATCTTTCTTTTTCCTTTTGAGTAAAGATTTACTGGGGCGTTGCTCACGCAGTGAACCCTTATGCCTTCGTGCACGAACTCCTTTGAGGGCATGCCTTCATAGAACATGGTGTACCAATGAATTTCGTGCTTTCCCGCGAGGCGCTTGTAAACCTCGTAAAACCTTCTCTCCCCACCTCCTTTAACCCAGGGGTAAATCACGTCTGAAACAATAGCGATTTTCACTGTTCTTAACAAAAAATAAGGGTTTTTAAAAGATTTTGCTAAAACCAACATAATAGTATTATTTTAAAAACCGTGTTGATTTAATAAAAAGTTATGAGGAAAAAAGAGTTTTTCGCAATCCTAACAATGATACTCTTATTGTTCATTATCTGGTTGGCTTTAAACACAAAGAAAGAAGTGAAATACTCAGAATACTACATCCGACCAGATTCTTACCACAATTACGTTTCAACCCCTGAAGATTACTCGTTTGAATACGTTATTAACAACAATGAAGGAATCCAAACCAATTACTCTATAGAAGCTTTTTTCAACGATGAATCTTTCTACAAGAAAAACGTTCAAATAAAAAATGGAAGCAGCTTCACAGACAACCCAATACTTGAACTAACAAGTTTTAAGGACACTTCAAGAATTGAACTAAGAATAAATGATGAAAGCCTTTGGATTCATTTATTCAACAAGAAAAATGAAATAGCTAACGTTGTCGCTTCAATTAATAAAACTTTGAAATTAATAGATGGAACCATTCTAATCCTGCCGAAAATAAGCTTTGATTTGAAAATCGCTGATAATTATCCAAAAAACATTACTTACATAATATTAACTTCTGGCAAAAATGTTGTATCAAAAGACTTAAGCGCTACAAAAGAATTCAACATTTCAATTGATGAAACAGGTTTTTTTATCCCCTCTAAATCATTTTATGATCTTACCATAAAACTTTTCTCAGGAGATGAATTATTGGATGAAAAAAATCTATTTACCTTAGAAAAACCCGAATTCTTCGTATTAAAGACAACTGTTTCTTCTCAAGAACAAGAATCCAAATTGTTCGGCAACGGCTATGATAATCAAACACTCAAAGAATATGATGTAAACCTGCAGGCAACAAATTTTGATGAAAACATTATTTCACTTAAAATCAACCTTCTCAATTTATCCAAAACAATAACAATAAACTCTTTTTCCTCAAATAACGTGAATTTCAAATTTATTGGATTCGGAGAAAATTTAACAACAGAAAAAGCTTCCCTTAACATAGAAGTTTTTGAGAACGCTATCCTTATCAAAAACTTTCAGTACAAACTTAATCTCTCTGAGGGTTCCACAACATTTTTAGGATAAAAATTCTCATGAAAATCGCTGTCACAGGAGCAAATGGTTACATTGGTTCTAGACTAATCCAAAAACTAAAAGACAAGCATCAAATCATTCCTCTTGTTCGAATCCCAAAAGGAGACGAGAACGAAAGAGTAACTGACATCACGGATTTCGACTCCATAAACCAAGCCCTGCGAGAAGTGGATTACGTCATTCACTTAGCAGCGATTTCCAAGCCGAGAACATGCGAAGAAAACAAGGAAAAAGCTTACGACGTGAACGTTCTAGGCACGAGAAACGTTCTCGAGGCCTGCAAAAAAAACCGTGTTAAAGGCGTGTTATTCGCTTCCACAATCTACGTTTACGGAAAATCCACAGAAATCAAAAATGAAGGTGACGAACCTAATCCAGACAATCATTACGCTGAAACAAAGTGGTTGGCGGAAAAAATTTGTGAAGGATATCGCTCGCACTTTCCAGTAACTATTCTCAGGTTCTCATTCATTTACGGGCCATCGCAAGAAGGAACCGTGGTCAGCGACTTCATCCAAAAAATAAAAAATAACCCTGAACTCAGAATGATGTCATCAAAAGAACAAAGAATAGGGTTACTACACATAGACGATGCTCTAAAAGCTATAGAAAAAAGTTTAGAAACAAAAGCTAATACTACGCTTAACATCTCACCAAAAAAAATTGTGACTTTAGAAGAACTTGCTCAAACAATAATGGACGTTCTGGACAAAGAAATTCCTATAAAAGACGTTCCTTCCAAAAAAGCGCCAAGACTGGCAAGCCCCGAAAAAGCGAGAAAAATCTTGGGTTGGAAAGCGGAAACCAGATTGGAACAAGGCATCAAAGAAATAATTTAATGGTGCTCAACGTCCAAGAAGTCCTGATTATCTTTAAACCATTCAACCATATCCTTAATGGTCTGGGTTAAAGGAATCACTGGCTCCCAACCGAACTCACGCTTAGCTTTAGAGTAATCCCCTAATAAAATAGGAACGTCTGAAGCCCTAATCCTTTTCGGGTCAACTTCTATCCTCATTTCCACGCCGTGCAGTTTCATCGCTAATTCCACGAAATCCTTAATCCTAATGGTTTTTCCAGAGCAAAGCGCGTAGGCCTCTCCTCGCTTCCCTTTTTCAACCGCGAGCATGTACCCTTTAACCATATCTCTTACATCTGTGAAGTCCCTGAAAGAATCCATGTTACCAATCCTAAAAATTTTTTCACCCCTGAGAAGGGCTTTAGCGACCTGTCTGGCGACAACGCTGGTGACGAACTCCTGACCCCTTCTCGGACCAGTGTGATTGAATCCGCGAGTTATTACAGCAGGAATGTTATAAGTGCGGTGATAATGCTTGCCCGCCAATTCTAAACCTATCTTAGTTATCGCGTAAACACTCATCGGCTTCAACTCAGTTTCCTCAGTTATTGGACAGTCCTCTGGTTTTACAAAACCATACTGCTCTGAAGAACCCGCCAAATGAACTGCTTCCAAATCTTTAAGGCCACGACAAGCCTCTAACACGTTAATGGTTCCACCCAAATTCGTGTTAACCACCAGTCCAGGCTCCCTAAAACTTGTCGGAACAAAACTCTCCGCAGCCAAATGAAAAATTACTTGAGGACTCACTTCATGAATGATTTCCTTGATTTTTTTCTCGCTCAACAAGTTCCCAGTATGCAAAATCAACTTGTGCTTAAAACCTTTCAAATTAGAATGAATTGGAACGCTCTGCCTTCGAACAAGACCATGAACCTCTGCACCTATTCCAATCAAGGCTTCAGCCAAGTGGCTTCCCGCGAACCCGTTAATCCCAGTTATGAAAACTTTTTTGCCATGCCAATACTCTTTGCTAGGCACGGTGGTTTGGCGTTTAGAAACCTCTTCCTCGTATTCCTCAATCTTTTCAGGAAGAATCACCAAATTTCTTTCTTTCAAATTGTTGATAACGTGTTCCGCATCCATACTCATTTCTAAAAAACCAGATTTTTATTTAAAAAAATTACGGTTCTTACCTCCTGCCGTTTTTCCTCAATTCCTTAACCATTAAGTCAATCATGAGCGCGAAACCAAAAAACATTATTGACGACATCACAAACAATATGGACAAAAGCGCTCGTCCAGGAGCTATTAAAGTCCCAATATTCAAGAAATCAATGTACACCGACAAACCTATCATTACTCCAATAATGAATAAAATTGCGCTAATCCCCCCGAAAAGAGTTAACGGGTTGTGGTCTCTCATCAAGCGAACAGTCATTCCAGCTATTAAAAAACCGTTTTTCACGTTCTGCTTGGCTTCACCGTGCCTAATCTCATAAGTTATTGGCACCTCTTTTATCAGCAATCCTTTGCTCGCCGCTTTAATTACCATCTCACTAGCAAGAGGCATTCCTGCTTCTGCAAGACCTAAACTATTAATATCATCTTTTCTGAAAGCTCGCATGCCAGACTGAGAATCATGAATGTGAATCGGGTACAACCTATTCAAGAACCATGTCAAGAACTTGTTTCCTATCTTGTTTCGTAAGGACATCGCTCCTTCCTTCATGTTCGCGAAACGATTTCCCATAACCATGTCTGCTTGTCCTTCAAGAACTGGTTTCAGAATCCTAGGTATTTCTTCAGGCAGGTAAGTGTTGTCAGCGTCCAACATGACAATGTATTCGCCTTTAGCTTCCTTAAACCCTTGAATGTAAGCGTCCCCATAACCAATGCCTACCTGGTGAACGACTCTCGCCCCCGCTCTTCGCGCTTTTTCAGCTGTTCTGTCAGAGGATTTGTCAATCACCAAGATTTCAATATTCTTTCCAAGCGTCTTGTATATCCTACTAATCACTTTAGCAACTGCTGGTTCGTTCATTGTTGGAAGAACAACGGAAATATCATACTTTGTAGTATCAATCATTTTTTTTCAAGAGTACTACTCCACCATTTAAAAGCTTTATCAATCTCGACAAACAATATTTAAGTTCTTTACAGCTTTAAAGAAATGATGAGAAAAGAAACAATTCTTCTTATAACCGCGCTATTAGTCATATCCATTTTTTATCGCTCCATACACTTCAATAACGAAAAACTATTCGGCAACGACCCATACTTCCACCTAGCCGTGATAAAAGACGCCATCACTAAAGGCGAAATAGACTTCACCCCAGAATTCTCCTTCTTCGAAGAAGAACGACCCCTCTTCGAACCAGACGGATTATACCTTGCAACCATTATTCCCCACCAAATCCTATTCAAACACTTAGGGCTAAGCATTGTTCAAAGCTTCAAAATAATTCCAATACTCTTCGGAATCACTGCACTCACTTTCTTCTTCCTAATAACAAGAAAAGTTTTCGGAAAAAAAACCGCCCTCTTCTCAACACTCATCCTAAGCATCAGCGTCGCCCACGTCTACCGCTCAATGGCAGGACACTACAGAGGAGACAACTTCTTCCTAACAATCACGCTAGCCTCCATCTACCTCTTCTTCTTGGCCTTAGACCAAAAAAACACAAAAAAATCCATATTACTCTACACCATCTCAGGAATCCTGGGAGGACTAAACTACTTCTTCTGGAACGGCTACCCACTATACTTCATCATCATGACCATAGGAATCGTTGCCGGATTCATCACACACTTCCTAAAAGGAA
>JAAOXT010000002.1 GCA_018221045.1 Nanobdellota archaeon
AAAACCATTTTCTTGGTGAAGCTTCTTTCGAAAAGAAGGTTCGTTATCTAATCCGGCCGGGCCCACTACCAACCAACCTTTTTTTTTTCTTTGGTCAAGCTTTCTTTCTAAGAAAGGTTGGGCTGGACCCAGTTTATAAATGTTTAAAAGTTCTGAAAAACAAATAGATTGGTGTAATGGCTAGCGTAGACAAAACTATTAGTGAAATAAAGACTGGTTTTAGAAAAAGGGTTGAGAAGGAGAAAAAAGAGAAAGCAGCTCTTAAGAAAAAGCTCGAGTTAAGCGAGTCTGAACGAAAAAAGTTATCTGCCCGTGTTTTAAAGCTTGCCAAAAACCTCGCTGAACTGAAAAGAGCGGTTAAATCACTGGAAAGCCAAAGCAAAAAAAACGCTTTAACAAGAAAATCCGTAAAGAATAACTATCAAACGATTTTAAACTCTCAAAAACGGTTTAACGAAATCGAAAAAGAATTTGAGAAAAAGATTGTTCTCTTAAACAAGTCCCTGAACGGCAAGGCAGAAAAATCTGAGTTAAGGTTTTACGAGAGAAAGCTTGAAGAAAATGACGGTGCTATGATTAAAGTAATAAACGACAATAAATCCGGGGCCTTGCACAACCTTGACTTGCTGAAGAACCAGATTCTAAATGAACTGGGTCAAAGAATTGGTGGTTTAAGCTCAGAATTCAGAAACGAGTTATTAAAAATGAACCAGGACTTACAAGAAACAAGGATGAACATGAGAGAAACCAGGGACTCTGCTGAGCGAATGATTAATGAATTAAGAATGCTTAAAGAATACAAAAAAGAGGATGAGAACCAAGAAAAAACGCTGCTCAAACTCATTAAGGAGTTATCAAAATGAAAGAAGAAACCGTGAACATGATTGAACAAAAACTTCGCGCCATGCTGTCCGAAAAAAAGGAATGGGAAAAAAGATTCTTCAAACTAAACGAGTTATCAAGAGACGTGTTCAAACAATTGAACAAATGTTATGAACGAATCGGGGTTGTTGAAGGCAAGATAGACTTTCTAAGCAGTAAAGTGGATTCTTTTGATAAAAAGTTCAAACTTCTTGATAGCATAGACCATGACACGGACAAAAAAATGATGGAATACAAAAACCAAGTCCTGCTCGAACTGGAAAAAGAGACTGGAGAAGTCAAAAAGGTTTCCGCAGAACTCGTGGGATTGAAGGAAACGGTTGATGATTGGTCCATAAACCTAGGCAACACTTACAATCGTGTCCAAACCGAAACCCATTCATTATTTGTTTTCGCTATTCTCAATCGACTATTGAACTTGAACGAAAACAATCATCGGGCAATTGAATTGGAGTTCAAGGACTTGAAAGCGTTTATTGTTAAAATGGTTAAAGAAAAGTTTTGGAACCCTGCGCTCGAGTACAACGTTCTAAACTCTGTGAAAGCAATCAAAGCCAGGGGCGGGTACTTCGAAAAAATCTTTTCAGGCTTCGAAGAACTTATAAAACAATTAAAAGCCAGTATTTAAACAAAGAAAAATGTTGCTCTGTAGTGTATATTATTAACGAGAGATTTATTTTTAAGTTCAGAACATTTTTTTAATTAACAGATGAGTTCGATTGTTAGTAATTCCGATTTTGAAGAGATAATCCCTCGAGTCAAACTCAAAAAAGCTCGTATTGGGTTCATAAGCAGTCCATTTATAGGCTCGTTATTCGCTGGAGACATAAAAACTTACACGGACTACTTGCACCAGACAGGAACGAACATGGTTCTTTCCTTGGGAAACCTTTTCTACATCGATACTAAAAGACACTCACAGAAAAAAAATGAGAGAGCTCAACTCCTAGAAGAACTAATCTTAATTGATCCTTCCCGCCTTGATAAAAAACTTGAGAGCGCTGAAATTGAAGAACAAATAGGTGAATATTCTTTCGTAGACGCGGAAAAACAATTTGATGGAATAATCGAAAAGTTGAAATCAGAATTCTCTGGTTTGGACTTATTCTCCGAAAAAACCCCTTTTTACGGGGTTTTAGGTCAAAGCGAATATGACATGATATCTCACATGACTAACAGCGAGATTAGAAATGAAACCGCGAGCACAAGAGCCAAGATAGACGCAGCTAGAAGAGGAATAAAAAGAGAGATAATGGACTTACAAGAAGAGTACCAAGAATTAACAATTAAAAAACTCCAACTGGCCAAGAGTTTTAAAGACCCCGAAAATGGTATGAGCTCGGAAGAATTCAAAACAGAGGCTGAAAGAATAAAATCAAGAAAGATATCCATCAGTAAAAGAATTCACCCTAAAAAAAGTGTCTTAGAGAAAACTTTCAAAGAACTTTCTATTCTTAAGAAAAAAACCATAATGACTAATGTCTCAATAAATAGGAGAAAAGAAATCTGGGCTAAAAATCAAGATTATGTCATCGAATCCCTACAAGAAGCCATCCCTTCTCTAAAAATACTCTCTCCAAGCATCGGAAGAATCCATCTAAGCGTGGGAGGTAGGGACCTGCCAATACAATTCTCATACGATTTCTCAAAAAATAATGCTTCTAACGGGATGCCCACCTTACTAAACTCTGCTAACTCTGCGCTCAGATCTCTTGAGAGACCATCCTTAATGATTCAAGGAGGAGTTTACCCCTACTTTGTGGCTAGGTCGATAAGAGCTGACGTGAGTTCACCCTCAAAATTCACTGGTTCCAAAGTATTCCCACCTCAAAACGGGGGTCACAGGTATATACAACTAAGACAAATCAACCCTCTAATCAACGTTACCCGCTTGGAAAAAATTCTAGAAGGCTTCCCTAAAACTCCTGACAAAAAGATTTCTTCACTCCTAGGCGGGTTCAATGGAGGAGTCGTAGAAAACATTGATAAAGTATTCAGGGATGAATTACTGCCACCAGAATATTTGACTAATCTGAGCGCGGGAAAAGCGGGGACTAACCCTAAAATGCTCAAAGGAATTTTCAAAGGTGACCAGCATTACGGAGACCCCTTCATCTCAATGCCTAAAACAGGACACAAACCCTTCATAGAAGTCTTCTATAATAATTGGAGGAGAATAAAAAAAGACCTAGGATTAGGCAAAGTCGCGTTCGTTGAAGAGCTCGGGGACATTGTAACAGCAAAAAACTACCCTGTTGGACAAGAAGTCAACCCGTTATATGTTAAACCATACGAACTACCCTCCTACATAAAAGGCCTGAAAAAACAAGGTTTGAGCGCTGAAGAAATCGAAGTACACTTGTTAAGAAACGTTTGGCTAACCCCCACAACAGATATACGCGATCAAATGGAGATTCATCGAACTTTCACAGGAAATTATTCTTTCTACCAATCATTCCTAGAAGATGCCCGCTCAGAGGGTTTAATCGGGCCAGCAGTAGTGATTAATTCAGGCAATCACGAAAAAAACACCACTCTAAAGAAAGGAATTCCTTTAGACATTGACGAAATGATCGCTGATAGAATTAAGTCAACACTCCTCTATGGACCCGGAGAAACGGAACCTCGTTACCCAGAACACAGCATCCTCTACCACCGTTTCGGTCAAGAAAGCATATCCCACCTTGAAAGAAGAGTTGGAGAAGACGGTGCCGTATTAGATTCTTATTCAAGACACAAACAGATAAGTTCTCACAGAAGAGACTCTGTCACAGGCTTCATAAACGCTGTCCAATCAAGAGGATGCACATCCACATTAGGAATTCAAGGACACACCCATGTAGGCCAGTTTTTCGCGTCGAAAGATTTTTTCGGTCTAACCACTAAACCTTGGCAAGGCAGAAACGCTTACGGAGAGGACAAAAACTTTTCCATTCCATCCATTGGTTGCGATGTGCTAATGGTGCCCACTCAAGGACTTGGTCAAGGACCCATGATAAGAGTGGATATTGATTCAGAATACCTTGAAAGAGACATAGTATGAAAAAACTTAAAATAAGTTAAACAACTCTTTTTCTTTTATCGCGGTTGTGGTCTAGTGGCAGGATTCAAGCCTCCCATAACCTTTTTCCGCTAACGCGCAAAAACGTTAACGAAAAAAGTTTGGAAAAAGCTTGCGACCCGGGTTCAAATCCCGGCAGCCGCATACCTTCTTGCTTGAAAAAACTTGTTGCTTGACCCAAAACGCGTTTATTTGCGAAATGTTTAATCAATATTTTCTTGGTGAAGCTTCTTTCCCACAAAAACAAGTATTTTTTTGGGGGGGGCGAAAAGAAGGTTCGTTCTAAATCCCGGCAACCGCACTATATTTGGTTCTATCAAAAGCATTGGTTTATAAAGAGTAAATATTATTGGATAGACTTATCCACGAGAAGCACAGCACAAGCAGAAATAATGTTTCTTGTATCAATAAAATCACGCGAGGTGAAAATCAAAAATGGCGTATCAAAATAGAGGTGGCGGGTTCAGACCAAGAGGTAATTTCAGTAGAGATAGATCTCAAGGCGGCTTCGGCAGAGATAGACCCCCAAGAAAAATGCATAAAGCAACTTGCTCAGAATGCGGAGAAGACTGTGAAGTTCCATTCCCACCAGACCCAAATAGACCGGTTTACTGCAAAGACTGTTGGACAGCAAGACGAGGCATGGACAGAGACAGAAAACCAAGAACAACTTTCGACAAAAAAGAAGACGTAAAAGAAGTTAAAGACGAAGTAGAAGAACTAAAAGAAGACGTAGAAGAAATCAAAGAAGAAATTGAAGAAATCAAAGAAGAAGTCGAAGAAGTCAAAGAAGAAGTCAAAGAAGACGAAGTTAAAGAAAAAGCTGAAAAATCCGACGAGTAAAATCCAATCCCAATTATTTTTAATAGGGAGAAAAAACCGATTCTTTATTTTTTTATTTATTCCTAATTTATTTATAAGTAGTCAGCCAAATCGTAAACTTTTGAAAGCTCGACGTCAGCAACACCCGTCTTTTTTTCAGTCCACACTTTAACAGTCCTCAAACCTAACTTTGCAGCAGGGATTATATCAACCCTGTCTCTATCCCCAACACTCAGAACATCCCTAACATTTAGAGCGTCGTGAAAACATTCGCCTAAAAAATCCAGAGCAGTGAGAAAAGTTATTGGTGAAGGCTTGCTTTCACTGAAATCATCAGCGGTTAACACTTTTGAAAAAAAATTCTCGGATAATCCTATGGCGTCAAGAGTCTTCATGGCCCCGACACGACCCGAATTGGTTAACAAAACATGCTGATAACCTCTAAGGTCTTCAAACATTTCTACCAATCTATCGTCCTTTGATAAAAGACTTGTTCTATCAGCTTCATCAGTTATCTTAATGACCGCAGCTCTATCAGGAAGCCCGAAAGCCCTGCCAAGCCCAAGCTTTTCAAAAGTTCGAGTATTACTGCCCAATTCAAGATAAGTCCTCTCATACAAGGTTTTAGCATCTTCAAAGGAAATTCTTTCAAGCTCTGCTAATCTCTCTAAAGAGGTTCTGCGAGCCCCTGAAAAAAGATTTATTGACGGGTCGTAAAGAGTGCCGTCCAAATCCCAAATAATTGCTTTAATGTCACTAAAACGTTTCATCACTTAAAAAACCCTGAAAAAGCTTAGAACTTAAAAAAGTTTCTAAAAAAAAAATTTGTTTTATTCGGGTAGTTGGAAGATGTCATCCAATTCTGCCACAACTTTCTCAGCACTCCTAAGCGTGTTGTCAGCTTCTAACAATTTGGCGCGCTCTCTCTCCTTAATCTTCTCCAACTCCATCAAAGAATCAAGCATTTCCTTAATTGACACTCTCAACTCCTTCACCGCATCTTTAGCCTTCTTGTACTCAGATATCCTGATAAACAAGTCCGGCCGAACTTTCTTAGAAGAATCAATCATTGGTAACGGCTCTTTCATTCTAGGCATCGGCATCTCGGGAGCAGGAAAATCCTCTTTTTTTTCTGGAAGAGTTAACGGAGCTGATTTGAGTTCAGAACCTCCCATGACTTCATCCCGGGTCGGCATTAAAGGAAGAGGAAGATCGCTTTCTTTCTTTCTTAAGAATCCTGGCAGTTTCACCATAACACTTTATTTTTAGAAAACCTTTATTAAAATAGTTTTCCTATCGCTCGCGTAAGGAGAGGTTTTCATACGGGTTTGAAGCAAGCTGACTACTGGAAAAAAAAAGGGCGGTTCATCCAATGCGAGTTATGCCCGTTGCACTGCAAGATAATTAAAGGAGGGGCGGGAAACTGCAAGGTAAGAAAAAATGTTAACGGAACATTATACTCCTTGTTTTACGGCAAGCCCTGCTCAATAGCAATAGACCCTATTGAAAAAAAACCTTTATACCATTACCTCCCAGAATCCAGAGTCCTGTCCATAGCAACTCCTGGGTGCAACCTTTCATGCAAATTCTGCCAAAACTGGGAGATAAGCCAAAACACTCGCGTCAAAACCTTTGACCTGCCACCGCAAAAAGTTGTGGACGAAGCGAGTGGTTGCGACGGCATCGCCTACACTTACACTGAACCAACCGTTTTCTACGAGTACGCTCGCGACACCGCCAAAATCGCGAAAAAGAAAGGTTTGTTCAACGTTCTCGTAACAAATGGATTGATAGAAAAAAAACCATTAAAAAGTATCAGCAAGTTGGTGGACGCCGTCAACATTGACTTAAAAGCTTTCACGGACAAGTTTTACCAAAAAATTTGTGGCGGCAAACTGGAATGGGTGCTGGAAAGCATCAAAAACTACAAAAAATTTGGGGTGTGGGTTGAAATAACTAACCTCATCATTCCAGGCCACAACGATAAACCGTCACAAATCAAAAAAATGTGCGCGTGGATACTGGACAACGTGGGAGACTCCGTGCCACTGCACTTCTCGCGCTTCTGGCCTCAACACAAAATGAACTGCCAAACCACCACGCAAGAAACCGTGAGCAAAGCGAAAAGAATCGCTGAAGAAACAGGAATAAAACATGTTTACGCGGGCATTGATGCTGACACGACTTGCAGTGAATGCGGAAAAACACTTATCAAAAGAACTGGTTTTAAAGTGGTTAACAACGTTATTAGTGACGGACGGTGCCCTGAATGCGATACAAAAATATCTGGAATCTTTTAATCATCCTCTCATTATTTGGGATTTGCGAAGCCAAGCTTGAACTGACAGTGAACCCAGAAGTAGGGGACAAGTCAACCCAGATAACAGTGAATTACGAGATAACTGACGTGAGCGAATCTCACAACTTAAGAATCAAACTAATCAAGTGCTACTTGCGAGGCGGGTGCAGTGATTCCACGAATTTGGGCGAGGAAGTCCTCTTATCAGAAAAAGTTGAGCCCGGAACCGGGTCGTACACGTTCACGCTCTCAGACAAGGAAGCGTGGGAGTACAGGTTCTGCGGAACTTACAGCGGTTACGGAACCGACTGCGACAAAGACAACCAATTCCTGCTGCAAAACAATCCCGGACAAGTCCTGGAAATAGAGGTTATCAAATGGAAAGAGCCGGAACCTAACACGAGCGTGCAAATAATCAACCTGCCAGAAAAAATTTTGGCTACAAGCGAGCTCGAATTCATCATAAACCTGACCAATCATTTAAACAGAACCCAAAACTTCACGGTCAACGCCTACGCGTACAACCAAACCCGGCTCGGAACAGAAAACGGGTGGTCAGGCAGCAAGGAAAACCTCACGCTAGCACCTTTCACGTCAACCATTCTAAACAAGACTTTGAAAATCAAGGACGTGGAAGGTTTTTACACGCTCAAAATAAAAACTGGAGAACACTACACGACCAGACAAATCAAAATAATCAAACCAATCATCTCTTTAGACAAAGCAGAACTAAAAAATGATAAGCTAACAATTCAATTAACGAATAGAGGAGAACTAGAACAAGACGCTGTCATACACTTACCAAACCTTACGCAAATCATAACCGTTAAGCCGCAAACCACGAGAATCAAAAAATTCGACGCTTCAAACGAGACTTTCTTCCTATCCGTGCAAGCACTAGGCATGGACTATTCTAAAGTGTTCAACAAGATTGACTGCGCTAATCAAACCATTTACGTTGATAATTGCGGAACTCAAAACGCTATTGATATAGAACAAGTGACTGGAAGCGCTGTAGCAGAACCCGCCAAACACGAGCCCTTAATCGAGTACGCCATCGCAGGAATCCTATGCTTATCATCCCTGTTCATAGTGCTAAAAAAGACTTGAACCCAACATTTAAAAATTAAAGCTAATTGTTATCAAAGATTATGATTAAAGCACGAATGAGCATCCAAATAATGGGCAACCTTGCAAACGCGATAACCAAAGCCCTAAAAAAAACAATAGAATTCATAAACGAACGCCCAGACATCAAAGTAACCAAAGAAAACTATGCCAAACCACAAAAAATGAAAAAATTACCGTTGCTCACCGCTTTCGTAGAGTTCGAAGCAGAGTACGACTCATTCGAAACGTTCCTGGGAGCCGTAATGGACTTCGGGCCAGAAATAGTTGAAGTGATTGAACCAGAAAAACTCGAGATAAACATTGAACAAATGCAAAACATATCGTCGGACATGGCTGAAAAGTTCAAACAAGCCACCCACAAAATCCAACAACTCGAAGCACTGCTCGCAGCTCAACTAAGAAAAGATAAAAAAACCAAATAGTTTTCTCACACTGCAAAAAGCGTTTTTAAGCGCTCTAGGCGTGCTTAAAACTCGTTTTTACCATAAACTTTAAATATACTCAAGATTAGTGTTAATAACATACCCTCCGAGGAGGTAGGTGAATTAAAACATGGAAGAAAAATTCGTTCTAAAAGTAAAAAGAACAATAAAAAAAATAGCAGCACTAACAACAGGCGCTGTAATGGTTGGCGCAACCGTTACGGGAGCCGCACTAGCAACAATGCTATCTGACCTGCCCTCTCCGTTTGTTTCGTCTGGCAATTTTGACGCTGATGTGGTAGTTGGATCCAGCTCCACATCAACACCAGCTGGAATTGCCAGCGACGTAGCAGGCGCAATAGATGTTGCAGCAGCGTTCGCGCAGCTAGCAACAACTACCGGTGGCGCCGGATCAGGAAGTGCCACCTTGCAAGTAGACCAGTTTAGCGGTGAAGACATGACCGCATTGACAATAGACACGACCACAGGAGTCAACCACACAGCAAAAGCCGAGAATTGGATGGTTGGAAGCGATGGAGACACAACGCCAATGCCGCAATTAGACCCGCTCTACTACAGTACTCACGGCGAGTACGTTAACTCAACAGTACAAATGGCCGCAGACTCGGACATGATTGAGTTCAATCCAGTAGACAGGACGCTATTGGTTAACAGAAGTGAAACTGGCGGTACAACTAAGTACGCGTTCAGAATAAACTTCTCAACCAACAGATCACAACCAGACGCTGGGTTCGGATTAGGAGATAAAATAAATTGGTTCGGCACAGGTTATGAGATAACCGTGACAAACGCTACCCACGTAACACTGGGAAGCTCTGCTACAACGAGAGTGAATGTCGGAAGCACAGTAACCGTTGGTGGAACAACGTATACACTGTCAGACATATCGAGCGACGCGAACTACGTGTACGCGTTACTACACCCAAGCAGTGGCTCAGACGTAACAGTCAACAACTCTGCAACAACTAAGATAGGAGACTCTGACGTGCAGGTAACAAGCATATTTAGTGGTTCAACCACGAAGTACGCGGACTTGTCCGTAGTAGAGAAAAGCTATAAGTTCAAGCAAGGAGACCAATGGCCAATCGACACAAACTGGTACATAAAAACACTGACCATAGAAACAACAAGCAACAATGTGACAGCTTTGAAACTGTACAGCAACATGTCGTTCACACTAAGCGTAGGTGACCAACACAACATTGCTGACAGCGTGAACTTCACGTACAACGACTTCGCAGACCCGGCAACAACCACAGAAGACTTCATAAGAATTCTAGAAACAAGCAAGGTAAACGATACGTTCAACGTATATGAAGCAAACGGAGTTATGTCATTTGCAGCTACAGACTGGGACGACACGTTGATACCAGGCGTATCATACGTAACGGTTTCGAGTGGTATCAAAACTGGAAAAACAATAGCTCAACTGAACGCTTCGAATGGAGCAGACTTCAACTATTACATAAATAGAAGTGACGGCAAATACGAGCTTAGATTGCTCTTTGACAACAGTGAAGACACTTGGACGGCTTACAGACCTGACTCAGACACCAACCTGACATCATCAGGAGCAGACCCGACAAGCGGTGTGTCCTGGTCCAACATTGGAACCGGCGACAACCACACGACTCCAAGCGGACTCGACGTGTTCTACATAGACGCAGCGAACGCTGGAACTGCACTCTCTGCAGTAGTTATTGAAGCAAAAGCCATCAACATAGAAGAAGCCTTAGACGGTGACTTCAGCGGCGTTGACGTTGAATACTTTGTAAGAGACGGTTCAAGCAAAGTGTACGACACCACAACAGGCGTAGAAGGAACAATTCTGTACACCAAATATGGTTATGGAATTAGTTGGGACGACGCTACAGACACAGTATCTGTATCGCAACCAGACGGCAAAAGCTTAACTGTGGACTTCACGTTTGCAGCAACTGCAAGCGGAAGCGTAAATGTCGGAGACGCAATTGTTACAGCAACCACTGATGTAAAATTCGACGGTGCCTCAACAACTGCAGTAGACTTCTACAAGAACACTACGGCAGCTGCGGATAGCGGAACCTGGGATACCAGCAAAGACCACGAAACAGCATACAAGTCGAAGATATTTTTGATAGACACGACAGACACGAATATCTACTTCGGTACAGGCGAAGAAAGCACGGATGTAGTAGACGACCAAATATTGCTTATCATGACTGACAAGCAGATCAAGATAGGTATTGGTGGAAAAGCTCCAACAACAACGACAGTAGCTGTAGGCGACAACACGACAATCGGTAACACCACAATAACAGTGGAAAGCACGACAGGAGAAACAGTTTCGAAGATAACCCCCGGAATCGGTGGTTACGCTGACGAAAAAGACTGGGCAACAGTAGCGACAAGACCAGTAATCCTAATAGGCGGACCTTACGCGAACAGCGTGACAAAGTATCTAGCCGACCAAGGATTGACAATAACCGCTTCAGAATACGTGACAGGACAAGCCATAGTGGACTACATAGCCGCGGGTTTGAACAGTCAAGACGTATTATTGATAGCTGGTTACGCTGCAACAGACACCAAGCTAGCATGCAAGGTAGTTGCACAAGAAGTCTTGAACAGCATGAACAGTCCAATAACTGTTGACAAGTGGAACAGCACCAAAGTGACTTTAAACACTGGAACAGCCACAAGTTACCAAGACGTAACAGTAGTCGAATAAAACTAAACTCCCATCTTTTCTTTTTTTTTTATTTTCAAAACAACTAGTCGCGAGACCTAAAAACCTTTAAAACAAATCAAAACGTAAGTTAAACTTGTGAACACGAAAAAAGTTTTGACCGTTTCACTGGCCTACCTCTTAATACTAACATTGTACTTACTGCCTGCAAGGTATCCAACGCCTTTCGGCGAAGTAGACGCTGCCTGGCACCACCAAGAAATGCAGTGGATACTGGAAAACCAAAGAATACCTGACACCAGACCAGACCTCTCGGTAATACAATTATTCGAGGACAACGCTTACAACTACCCACCACTATTCCACGCGCTAACAGCAACGCTGGAAACCTTCTTCCAAATCAACGCTGCAAACTCGCTGAACATTATATCAGGAATTCTGACCAGCTTTGGATTCCTGTTCCTGTACTTGCTAGCAGAACACCTGTTCAAAGACTGGAAAATCGCGGTTCTCGCAGGACTGCTGGGCATGACTGTTTACGGGTTCATGCATGGATTCCTATGGGGTCAACTCCCGCACTCCTTAGGGGTTTGCGTGGCCCCCCTCTTGATTTACTTGTTCTTAAAAAACAAGAAAGTAGCTCTAGGATTAACAGGCATTTTATGGTACTTATCGCCTCTCGCCGCGATATTCGTTTACCTGATCGCTATCCCAACCTCCTCCAGCAAAAAAGGTTTGGCAATGAAACTGATTATTCCAACATTAATCGGGCTGCCAATGATAAACATGACTTTGTTTGGATGGCAAGAACAGTTAAAAGGTGTTGATAGGAGCGTGCAACCAGACGTTTCCTGGATGTTTTTCGGCGTGCCAAAAGAAATAATTCAATCAATTACTGGGTTCCCTCCATCTTATCTGGACATAAGTTACATCATAGGGTATCCTTTGCTTGCTTTCTTCCTGATTGGCTTGGTGTCGCTCACCAAATCAAGAAACAAAAAGTTCTTTTTAGCCCTGCTGTTCGCACAATTATTCGTTCCGCGCGTTCTGAGCGTTATGTTAGCGTCAGAATACCCTTTCCGGATGGAAAAAACCACAGAACACATCACTCTAGCGTTAATAACCTGCAACATAGCAACCTTAGGAAGTAAGAAAATCAAAACAATCATTCTAATAGCCTTGGTCCTATTGCTCGTTCACCAGGTGAGGCGTGCAGGCACGCTAATGTATTACTTTTACCCCGCCGAACCCCCATGGGTGGGCGTTCTCGATGACATAAGGTTCACCACACAAACCCTTGAAGCGCTAGATTTTATAGGAAGCGAAACCCCTCCTGGAAGCGTTATTAACGTGGTGGGTTTCATGAGCGTAACAGAAATAGGATGGATGCAAGCATTGACGAACAGGGTTTTCTGTCAAATGAATGTTCAAGATGAACTGGTCAAAAAGACTTGCACTTACAAAGAAGTGGATTATACGCCCGATTATTACTTGGTCACGTACGATTCTTACGCTTACACTCGTCAAGAACTGAAAGAAAACATTAATCGCTTAGAGGTAGGGCTTTTCGAGAAATCAAAACCTTTATTCGTGAATGATTTAACAGGGGTATACCCTGCTGTAGGGTAAGAAAGTTTTTTAAAACAATAAAAACGCTTAATTGCAAAAAAAACAATGAAGAAATTTTTTGGAAGGAATGACGTGAAACTCGGACTATACATTGGAGTCATCCTAGCCATGTCCTTTGGAGCTGTTCAATACTACAAGTATTATACTTTCGAAACAGTGAAAGAACAAAGAGAGCAGGCTTGCAGGGAGTTAAGCGCAGAATTATTAAAACTTGATAAGGTTTGCGACTGCTATTACTCCAACTGTGAAACCGAAAGCCACGACATTAACGTCCGCACTCTTTCGTACTGTGCTTGCGACTGCGAAACCCCGAACGGGACCCTAAGCATTTGCTTAAGAAAAGACAGGTACGTTTCTTAACAAAAGTTCATTCCATTAGAACTGCAAACAGCTGTTTTAACCTCTTCTCTTGAAGACAAGTTCACGAACTTTTCATCACCGTTAACCACCAAAGAGGGAATCATGGTTATGTTAAAAGCCCCTTTCAGCAAGTTCATGATTTGCAAGTCCAAATCTGATTGGAGAGCGTAAACCATCAAACGCTTATCTTTCTTCTTATAATATGACAAGTAGAACGATAGGTCTTCGCAAGCGCCAGCGCACTCCGTGTCGTAAAAGTATATTATTGTCGTGTAATTGGCGTTGCACTCCCCGCGAATCTTCTCCACAAAAATCCAATTCTTAACCAATGACAACGTGTAATCATGCTTTAAACCCAGCCAATTCGGGTCGCTAAAACCCCTACTGTTCTCGTAATCACTCAATTTGATGGCCAGCGCGTCAGATTCCTTGGTGAGCTTATAAGATTCTTCTATGAAATAATCGCAAGGCATGTTTGCCTGCATTATTTGAATAAAATAGAACTCTAACTCCGAGTTGCTAACCATTCTTTTTAACTCTTCATAATGGGTTTCAACATAACTTGTCTTGCTTGTTTCGAAGTTCATGCCTAAAAAGATTCCAAGAAAGAACACGAAAGTGGTTATGGTGAACGTTATTAAATGCGTTTTCAAGCTTTTTTTCATGTTTTCACCCACAGTTTATGACTATCGTTTTTAGTCACTCTTCGGCGCAGACTCAAATAAAAAGAAGATATTGACACCACTGAAAGGACGAACGGGTAAAGAAACAAGAATAAAGCCGTTTCGACCACCCCATTCTTTTCACCGACCATCCTATAAGCAGTGATTATCATGAAAAGACTTATTGGCATTAACATTAAGGTAACAATGCTTGTAGAATTGATTAAAAGCAAAGGGGATAAATCGGACAAGTTGAAGCCGAGTATGAAAGGAAGTAAATCATAATTAATCAAGTGAAGTCTCTTCGCGTAACTGAAAAAATTTATTGCTGGTTTAAACATGGCTGTCCAAACAAAAAGGATTGATGAAGGCATTAACAAGAAAGTCATTGGGAACAGAAAAGCTCCTAGAACGCCTTTACCCCACAACCCCTTATACTCAAAGAAGTTCTCTATAAAACCGGTTAGCCATCTTAAGCGCTGTCTGAAAAGACTTCTGAAACCTGCTGGAGTGATCGTGTAAGTCACAGCGTTTATTGACGACATTATTTTATAACCCTGTTTTTGTATTCTCAAACCCATTTCCATATCCTCAGTAATGTTGTCCTTGAAATAACCGTGTTTCTCGATGAAAGACTTTCGTATAACTCCTCCTGGTCCGGGTAGCACGTAAACACTGTTGAAGAAATCGAAAGTCTTAGCCAGGAATAAGCCGAAAATGTACTCAACTTTCTGAGCCAGTTGCAGCGCTGTCCGGGGTTCAGCCACTTTTATGGAAGTCCGAACGCCCATGACTTGCGAGTCATCGAAATGGCCGACGCAATGCATCAAAGTGTCCTTATCATACCACGAATCCGAATCCATGGTAGATATCAATTCCCCTTTGGCAGCCTTAACACCAATGTTCAAGGGAACGTGTTTGCCCTCCCCCCCCTTGTCACGAGTGATCAGTTTTATGAATCCTTTTTTCTCAAATTCCTTGCATATTTTGCTCGTGCCGTCAGTGGAGCCGTCGTCCACAACTATTATCTCCTTTTCTCCAGGATACCTTAAATCAACAGCTGATTGTATGCATCGTTTAATCGTTTTCACTTCATTCCATACCGGAATGATTACGGACACAGAAGGAAATCGCTTGGGCTTCGGGTCCTTCATCATTTCTTTCCTGTTCAAGAGGTAAGTCACCATCCAAAAAACCAGGAAGTAAAGAAGGGAATAAGTAAACATGAGGTTAACGATTAAAATAGGATTCATTGTATCACTTCGTAAACGTATAATGTGTCGCTCTTCCCATAAATAACTTTTCTCTCTTTTAAAAAACTTGTTTTCAGGCTTTCTTCACTCACCACCCAGGAAACGTTCCACTCATCAATCCAGTACTCACGATAAATCGGCGTGGTCGGGCCGTGAACAGTCAGGTTAGCGTGGTACGCGACCAACGGCCAGTAAGGAGTTATCACCACTCCCTGCTTGTCTGAAAAGAAATCTGCCAATTCCAAAACGGTTTCATGATTTGCTGAAGGCAGAGGGCTTAACGCTAAGAAAAAAATTGAGCTCGCCAAAACGAGGAACAGGACGGCTTGCGCCCCAAACTTTTTTTGCGACAAAACCCTCGCGGACGCTAAGCACACAAAAGGAATCAAGGGAATCAAAAATCTTGATTCTTTATGATTAAAACCCGCTAAAAAAAATGAGTAAAACAGGATGAACAAGAATAACGGAAGCAATTTCTTCAAATCTTTTTTTCTTACTAAAAACAGGGGGAGTAAAATGAATCCGAAGGATTCTGGAATGCTCAACAAATAAAACACGGGATTCACGTCTTGATTTGCCGAAGTGTACTCCCATTGAGCAGTCATTGAGTGCAAAGGGTTCCCGAATTCCAAAAAGTTGTACAACAGCCATGGCGCGGACAAAACAGTCACTAACGTCAAAAAACTTCCTGCTTTTTTCCAATCCCTAAACAACAAAAGTATTGCGGGGAGGAAAGCTCCGAAAGGGTACCTTATCAAACAGGCCGCCGTGAAAAATATGGCTGGCAGCAAAACTTTTTTACGGTCTTGCGAGGAAACGGCGAGCATTAAGAACGCTGATGCAGGAAT
>JAAOXT010000017.1 GCA_018221045.1 Nanobdellota archaeon
GGTTCGGTTAAGTGTGGTGGAGGCGATTCTGATTCTCCGGGTTCCGGGTTTAACGCGTTGCTAACGGTTTCCACCACGGCAATCACAACATTTGTAACCGCTTCCACCGCCGCGCTCACTGCTTGAACCACTGTTTCAACCACAAAACTTATGGAATCAACAACGGTTTCAGCAACGCTGGAAAACCAGTCAGTCCAACTCCAAGCCAAAACCGGTTGGAACAAGAACGGAAATGATAAGAAGATCAGTGCAAGAATTAAAACCCGTTTATTATTCATTTAATCGTAAATCGCTTTATTCAAAACGGATTAGAACACGATTTAAAAACGTTCCGAAATTTAAAAGAAAAAAGTGTGAGCGCCCCGAGCGGGATTCGAACTCGCGTCCTCGGCGTGACAGGCCGAGATCCTAGGCCACTAGACTATCGGGGCAAAACGTTTTACTTGGTTTCAGAGATTCCTCTTCTTTTAAAGTTTTTGTGCTGACAGGTTCTGAGCCTCCGCCTCAGCTCGAGTTATGCGAGTCACGTAGAACAATCGAAAACCTTGAATGGCGTAAACGTACTCCCTGTGATAAACATTAATCTTATTCATCATCCCCGAGTGCACAGCGTTTTTAGGAATCGTTACCGTGTTCCAACCCATTCCCACGTGCTTAGTAATAATCAACGGCGCAAAATTCACTGGCAAAGTGAAGACTAGGACGGCGTCGTCAAGACTCGCTGAAATAGAACCTGAATTACTAATGCTGTTAACGTAAAACATTAACGTGAAATTATCAGCTTGACTGAAATCTTCTTCTAGCAAATAGAATTCGAAATTAACCTCTTTACCCCGCCCTATCACCAAAGAGTGGTTGTTGTCAAAAATCTTGTTCTGAACCAAGACTAACCCTTCATCTCCAGTAGAATTGTTCTGCGTAGAGTTAGAGACAACTCTCCCAGTCATAGCGCAGCCCGCCAACAATAACACTACAAGCAAGGTTAAAAACTGTCTTTTCATTTTTTTGAGTCCCCCGGGGGAGAATCGAACTCCCAACCTCACGATAACCACTTAGGGTTATTCACTCCCGTTTATCTACAGTCGTGCGCTCTACCGTTGAGCTACCGGAGGGGTCAAAATCTTTGAAAGAATTCTAGAGCGTTGGTTTTAAAAATGTTTTTCTCAATCCGCGCGAGCCTCAAAACCCGCCACATTGCTTTTTTCTTCGCACTTCTTGTTTTTGAACTTAAAAACCGCTGTTGAAGGTTCAAAAAACATTTGGCCAACTATACCAACTTTAGTGTGAACAGCGTAAGACAGAACCACTTCGCCCTTGGCTTTTATCCTGTCAAGCACCCATTCAAGCCTCTTACCTTCCTTTGACTTGACCAATTTTGGTTTTAAAGTATGGAAATCAGATATCTTAGAAACGAACGGGCTTAACTGTTCAAGAATTTTAACGTCCTTAATGATTTTTCTGGAAGCGTTCTTAACCTTAATAATAACTTTAACAATGGTATGATTGTCTTTCGAGTAATACCTTACCACTTCTTTTTTCAGAATTATTTTTCTAGTCGCCCTCCAATAAAGGTAAGCTATTAGAACCAAGATAAAAGGAAGAAGTATCAACGGGATGAACGTTATCGTGTAACCCGCCAATACTGTTTCGCCAGCATTCACTTCCACGGTCCACGTGAACTCGCCGTCCACGTACTCTGCTCCGAAAGAATTGCTGATCAGTAAAGCGGTTAACGGTCCAACTTTTTCTTTTATGGTATATTCTTGGTAAGTTCCTGTTCCATCATTGATTATTTCGTAAACTTTGGCTTGGCCGAGAAGACTTTTGGTCTCAGTCATGGATTGAGTTATGCTAGAGTACGGCAGGATGCTGAAAGACCCTGACTTCCTTCCTATTAACCGGCTGGTAACGTAAGCTTCCACTTCCATAAAGTACTTGCCAGGGGTTTGCTTTTCGGAGAAATTAACCATTATTTTAAGGACGTTGCTCTTCATCGGGTCGTAAGAGAACCTTTCTTCTTGGGTTAGGAGCACTTCATTGTTAGAATCCTTTATTGTTAGTCTTATGGCTCCCGGAAGTCTTTTGTCCAGTTCGCTCGTGACAGTTACCGTTAACTCTTGTTGTTCGCGAGGGTCAACCCCACTGGGAAAATCGTAATCCGCTAAAGAAAATCCTTGAGGGTAAAGCGTTATCGCTTTAGCTATGAGCTTAACATTCTTTTGCTCGCCTTGCCTATCATTGCTCACGTCAATCGTTATCTCATTGTGTTGAACTCTAACGTCAATCGGGACGGTCAAGGTCACGTTAATGATTCTTGTCTCATTCGGTTTCAAATTGAAAAGCGTTTTGCTGATAGTGGCAGTCCAAGTAGACCATGACAGAACGTGAAAAGTGTCTTCAACTGTTCCATCGTTGGTTATGTTCAAAACGTATTTAACGTCCTCTCCGGGGTAAACCTCGTCAATGATTGCTGAGTGAGAGATTTGGATGGCCAGAACAGGTGCGAAGCAAAAGAGCAGTGTTAACGCGAAAAGCAACCTCTTCATAATCACTTTTTTCAAGTAAGTTAGGGTTTATAAAATTTTATCCTTCATACTTGATTACAAAGCCAGGAAAACGGTCAAAAACTCCTTCTAATGAGACCCCAAAAGTGTTTGTGAAAGGGGTTCGATGAGTGCCAAGTCCAACAGGATAAAAACGCAAGTTTTCTCCGTTCCTCCCCCTACATTGTTTGAATATTCCTTCCGCTTCAGAAAGCTTTCTTGACAATCTCAAACCTCTCCAGTCATCCGTGGAACCCAAACTTTCCAACCTGTCTCTTCTCCACTGTTCTCTTGTAAGATTTTCTGACCTGAACTTAACTTCATGAAACCCCATGATATTCTCATAAACACTTCTAGTATACTCATTATCCTCCCGAAAGAACTCATCCATTTCTTCTTCAGTATTATAGATAACACCTATAATGGCTTCTTCATATTCTTGAACTAATTCTTCAATTTCTTCTTCAGTATAATAATCTCCCTCGTGTTTTGGTTCGAACTCTATACTTTCAGGATTCTTCCCAAATCTTTCGAGAGTACTCAAAAACTCGTAGCGCTCAACAAAGTCTTCTTCATAATCTTTAGGAGTCTCTCCCCAAAAAGCAGCTCCTTCGGGAAGAGTTGGTAAAAACTCTTTTTGGAAGTATTCAGGATTCATTAAAAAAATAGCTTTAAGAGTCTCCGGATACTCAATCAAGTGTTCCAATTCCATGTTCTCGAAAGGAAAATCATTAACTTTAAAGATAAGTCCTCCTAAATTAGGCTGTACTAATCTATATTTTTCATGGATTCTTCCCTTAATTTTTTCAAGTGCTACTTTACGAGGATACGACACTTGATGAGCAACATAAACTTCACTAGATCCTTCACAAGCAATAACCATTGAAGAAGTCAGATAAAAATCTCTTTCCAAAAATAAATTTACGTCTTCTTCAGTGCTTAACAGATGAGCAAGAGTCCATGCAGGGGCCAGGTAAGACCTGTTTTTGCATTCCACACTCAACTCTTTAACCTCTTTTTTAAACTCACTCATACTCAACTCTTCATTACCCAATTTTTCTTTTAGCTCTTTTATTCCAATTTTATATTTCTCTCTGGCTTTCGGGAGTTCCACTTTCTCTATTTCACGTATAAGTCCTCTCTGAGAAGATTCCAAACTCATAAGATCATCAAAAATTATCTCCGCACCTCTTAGAAGCCAGGACGCAGCAGACTGCCTGTGCAAAATCCGACCATCAATGGATTCATACGCGGCAAACGGAATCATCTTACTAAAAAAGAGCAAAAAGTAATTTTTAAAATTTCTCTTTTTTTTCCTCAAGCTTTTTTTCCAAAAAAGGTTGGAATGGGATCGCCGAGATTTGAACTCGGGAGCTCCCGCGCCCCGGGCGGGGATCCTACCAGGCTAGACCACGACCCCTAACAAAAATGTTTTAGAAGACCTATGCATTGAAAAAGTTTTTCACTTCACTCTCTTACCCGAAACATTTGCCTTTTTGCGCGCTAAGCGTTTATACCTGTTCATAAAAGTGAGCAACAGTATGATGAAACTGCCTAAAACCAGTAGGTTGGATGCTAACTCGTTGAAAAAAAATGTTATTGCACCAGCTACTAAAAGAATCATGCCCAGGATTATTCCTTTTTCCTTATGCATTTTTTTAAAAAGATTCACTTCACCCACACTTTTTCCATCATTTGTTTTATTTGCTCTCTGAGCTCATCCCAAGTCCCATCATTATTAATCGTTAAACTCGTCATGCCAAAAGTTTTCTTGAAATCAAATTTTTCCCACTCGCGCTCCTCGTGCTTCCTGAAATCCTCTAACGTTTTAGGGAAGCCAGGCCTGCCTCGCGTCTTCATTCTTTCGAAACGAACCTCTGGCTTCGCGGTCACCAACACCACTTTAATGTTTTTCCCAAACTCTTCTCTAAAGGTTTTCACGCCTAAAGGCAACCTGATGCCATCAATCACCGCTTTCTTCCAGTTTTCTTGCCGAATTTTTTGAATGACTTTTTTCATGAAATATGTTTGACCGTACTTGTCACGCCTACTTTCAGAAACCTTGATTAAATTGTCCCGGGTTAGTTCTAAACCTTCACGCAGGGTTTCTTCTCTGACAAGGTCGCCCATCGTTACCTGCTCGTAACCATACTCTTTCACTAAATCGTCTTTAACCGCTCCCTTGCCTCCCCCGATGGGGCCGACTAAACCAATAACCTGAACCATGAGCCTTATTTGGTGCATCAAAGCTTAAAAAGTTTTTAGGAAAAACCACAAGCAAAGATTTATTAAAAAAAAAGATAAATATAATCTTGTCATGTTTAAGAAAAAAGCCGTTCTATTCGATTTAGATGATACACTTTATGACTACGACCCCGCTCATAAAGCTGCTTTAAAACAAGTCTACAAAATATTGAAGGAAGAGATTAAAATTTCTTATAACAAGTTTTTGCGTTTGTATAACATTTCTAAGTCTGAGATTCATAGAGAGCTCGCGGGCACTGCTTCCTCTCACAATAGAGTTCTTTATTTTCAAAGACTTATTGAAAAAACTCATCAAACTATTGCTTCAGATACGATCTTAAAATTGTATAACGCGTACTGGGATGCCTTCCTTAAAAAGATGAAGCTAAGGATAGGTGTTTTAAAAACTTTCAAAACTCTAAAGGATAACTGTATTAAGATTGGCATAGTAACGGATCTGACAGCAAACATTCAATTAAGAAAGCTCAGCAAGTTAGGACTCAATCATTACATTAACACGTTAGTTACTTCTGAAGAAACGGGTAGTGAAAAACCAAACCCTATCATGTTCTTATTAGCATTAAATAAACTAAATATCTTGCCAAAAGACGCTGTGTTTGTAGGAGACAATCCAATCAAAGACATTGAGGGTGGAAACTCTATTGGCCTTGATACGATTTTGATTTCTAATAAAAAAACTAAACAAGTTTTTGACTATGATTATCAAAAACCAGACCACTACATCCAAGAAATTCCTGAAATCCTAGATATTATAAAAAAATAAAAAGCCTCAGGAGGGATTTGAACCCACGACCTCAGCCTTACCAAGGCTGCGCTCCACCGTCTGAGCTACTGAGGCAATCCATTCTTTTTTTTTCACTGTTATTGATTATTTTAAATGTTTTTCCTGTTATAGGCCAATCACAAGTAAAACTTAAAACTCTAACGCGCAAAATACTTAAGAAATGTTCGGTAAATTATCCTGGCAAAGTTTCGAAAAAATCGTGGGCAACCTCTTGGAAATGCATGATTACAAGGTTGAAACGAGCAAAGTGGTCGTGAGCGAGAACACCAAACGACAATTCGACGTGATAGCCAGGAAAAACGACAAAGTTATACTCATTGACTGCAAAAAGTGGAACCACGATAGGTACAAGTCAAGCGCGTTGAAACGAGCAGTGAAATCACAGGTTGAAAGGTCGGAATTCCATCCAGGGAATAACAAGTTCCCGGTGATAGTGACTTGGTTTGACGAAGACATACAATTCCATGAAGGAGTGCCCATCGTGCCTATTGGAAGACTGAACGACTTTCTCATGAGAATGGATGAGTTAGAATTGAAAGTGGTTTAATCTTTCTTCTTTTTCCGTCTTCCTCTTGGCTTAGAAGACTTGAGAATGATTTTCTTGCAGGACTCGCACTTGATTTTATAAGGCCACTCCGCATCAATACTTTTATCAAACTCGTGCCCACAGAACTGGCATTTATACATCAAATGAAGCACAGGAATTCCTTTCACGCTGTAAGCAGCTAAACCATTTGAAGGACGGTAAACGTACGAACCCACCTTACCTTCTTTATTCAGTTCAACAGCTTTTTTCTGAACCTTGCTAAAATCCATCATAATTTAATTCTCCTTCAATACTTATTTAAAAAAATTACTGCTCTGGCCTCTCACCTTGGTAAAAACCGTTATAAGAATGACCAGATTTCTCGCACTCAAAACCCGCAAGCTGAAACCACGCCTCATCCCTGTGCACGCGAAGCTTAAAAGGCAAGAGCACGCTCTGCGTGAAAAAACCTGTATAACCACTATCGCAAACAGCGCTCTCCACTTTAACGCATCCCAAACGATTAAAAGTTGACCTGGGCTTAACGTACAAAACCACGCCTTCAGGAATGCTTATCTTCACGTCTGAGCGCAATTCATAAAAACCGGGTTCTAGCTCGTAAAAATCGTTCAATGGCTTGATTAATTGTTTGGGTTTTGATAACTCCCTCTTTTTGCCGTGCACGAGTATCTCAGACCCTTCTTGGACTCGCCAGACCTCCGACACGCCGACGTCAACACCGTTAGGCCCGACCTTTTTCGTCTTGCCTTGAATAATGAATTTAGAAATCGTTTCCCCTGATAAATGCATGTTCTTCCTTGAAAGTTTTTAGAATTATTTAACTCTTTTCACATAAAAAGAAGGTTTTTATAAACCAGACAACCAAATTTACTTCAATGGTTCACGTCCTAGTGCATTATTCCGAGATAGGAATCAAAAAAGGGAATCGCAAGTACTTCGAAAACCTTTTGACAAACAATATTCGGCAAAGACTCGGCGGTCTAGCCAAAAAAGTGTGCAAGGATTACGGGTTCATACTCGTTGAAACCAGCAAAACAAAAGAAGTGGTGAAAATCCTGGAAAAAGTTCCTGGAATCGCTTACCTCCTGGTCTGCTCCAAATCCAATTTAAGCATGGACGACATGCGAAAAAAGAGTTCAAAACTCTTGGAAAAAAAAGGTTTTGAAACTTTTAGGGTTAGCGCGAGAAGACAGAACAAGAACTTTGAGAAAACGTCTATGCAAGTGAACGCGGAGCTCGGAGCGTTCATCGTAAAAAAAACGGGGAAAAAAGTCCAGCTCAAAAAACCTGACGTTGAACTGGTCGTCGAAGTGTGCAACAAAAACGCTTACCTCTCAATCGAAAGACATGAAGGGATTGGAGGGCTGCCCACAGATCCTAAAAACAAGGTGGTCTCGCTAATGTCAGGTGGTTTTGACAGCCCCGTCGCATCGTACTTGATGATGAAGCGCGGAGCTCAAATAATTCTAGTGCACTTCCAGAACTACAAACAAATGAAGGGAAGCGTGGAAGATAAGATTCACCAACTAGCTAAGCGCTTGTCCAAATACCAAGGTAGAACTTTGCTTTACATCATTCCTTTTGAGAAAATCCAGCAGGACATCATCATGAACGTTCCAGCGAGCGTGAGAATGCTGGTTTACCGCAGACTCATGCTCAGAATCTCTGGAATCATTGCGGACAAGGAAAAAGCCAAAGCGCTCGTGACAGGGGATAACATGTCCCAAGTCTCGTCCCAAACCCTGGAAAACTTGGGAGCAGTGTACCCAGCATCCAAAAAAATCGTTCTCACCCCATTGATGGGTTTTAACAAAACAGAAATCATCAATCTTTCCAAGAAAATCGGGACTTACGAAACTTCCAAATTACCGTACGGAGATTGTTGCTCGTACTTCCTGCCCCAGCACCCAGAGCTCAGGGCCAAGCTGGAAGACTTGGAAAAACTGGAGGAAAAACTGGACAAAAAACTAATCGCTGAAGCAGTCAAGGAAGCCAAGAAACACGTGCTCTAATCTTTCTCATAAGAAACCATTATCTTATTCACCAGACCTCTGCCCACCCCATACCTAACCCCTCTTACTTCTATTAAGTAAGTGTGGTTGTTGTGACTCAGCATTCTAACAGAGGTTCCAGGAATCAATCCTAAATCGCAAAGTCTTTTCTTGTATTCCTGACGGAAAAGACCTTTTCTCTTGCCATGACCCTTGCCCATGCCTTCTTTTATCTCCCTTATGATTGCCTCTTCTCCTTCAGACAAGTCGCTCAAAGGGAATAAATCATCAATACTGTCCATTCTTTTTTCACCTTTTTTTTAAGTGCGGGGGACGGGATTCGAACCCGCGAAGACACTAAGTCACAGGGTTTCTTCCAAAACCAGTTTTTCCGTCAACGCTTTTGGAGCGTTAGCGAGAAAAGGGTTGGTCTTAAGCCCTGCCCCTTTGACCACTTGGGAACCCCCGCAATTAATATAATGAAGTGTATTGGTAAGAAAGGGTTTAAAAAAGTATTTGCTCATTCCAAGGCAAAAGGATTATTGTTTAAACCCAATCATAAGCGTCTTTAGACATAATCTCATTGATTAAGTAATGGTGAACTGTTTTATTTGAACTTGGCGGTTTCTCTGATGTTTTGACGCCCAGGTCATTAAGGGTTACGTGAAGAACTTCGTGCTCAAGGCCCATAACAAGAATGGAAAGAACTGCTCTTTTAAGAGTTTCTTCTCTCAAAGTTTTCACTTCTTCTTCTGAAAGATCTGAAAGCAAACCTTCCTTTCCTTTAAAACAAGTTTTAACCATTTTTCTGCTCTCTTCATAAACCCTTGGCATGCTCATAATTGCTTGCTTAAAATAAACATCTGCAAATCCGCAACCCCTACCGCTTTTTATAAGTCCATCAAACAAGCCTTTTTCAAAATAAGAAAAATCCCGAAAACACTTGGAAGTGTATTCTGCGAGCGCATTTATTCTAAGATTATCCATTCTCTTAATGAAGTATTCATCTGGATGAATAAGCAAATCTGTTTCCACAACAATAACTGACTTGGAAAGGGTTTAAAAAATTATTTGTTAATAGTCCACTTTTTAAATTCCTTAAGACTTAAACTCATCAATGCCTTGGCGTCATCCCATTTAACAAACTTTGGAAACTCTTCTGGACTCACAAACTTTCTTTCGAACAAAACACGAGTCGCTGGGTCGACACGCACATCCTTAACCCCTGATATCAGGCAGGCAAACCTTGCCTGGTAATAATGTTTTCCTTCATTCTTGTTCGGATTACCTGGAAAAAATATTTCAGAAAAACCTAACAAAGAAGCTTTTGAAAGCTTAACACTCGCTTCCTCCCAAACTTCTCTCCTAACAACCTGTTCTAACTCCTCATTTTCTTCAGGGTGCCCGCCGGGCAAATGCCACTTCCCATCAGCCCCCCTTACTATGAGGATTTTTCCTTTAGAGGTGAAACAAATGCTGGAAACCTGGGTTATCGGGCCATCATTTCTTCGTTCTTTTACCCATAGCACGGTTATCTTTTTACCTTTCCACTCTCTAACAAACTTTTCCATTCTACCCTCTATTAATAGGATTATCTAAACTAATTAATCTTCACGTCAACGAAACCAAAGCGTCCAAGCTGGCCCTGCCGCAAGCCTCAACGCTCGCCACGTACTGCTCCCCCGTAACAGCTTGACCCGTGACCCTGTTAGCGAGAACAGAGCAAACGCTTCCAGCCCTATAACCAAGAATCCTTGACAACCTAAATAATAAACTCGTCTCCATCTCCATGTTAGCGACAGGAAGATCATCAAACTCGAAAACACCCAAATCACTAATCATGTTAGGATTGCTTATTTTTGACAGTCCTCCAACCATTCTTCCTTGTCCAGCGTAAAAATCCTGCGTGGAAACAGTTATCCCCAACTCTACAGGAAAGCTTCCAACAGATTCCATCAACGCTTCAGCAACCACTGGAGAACTCCTCGAAACGTACTCCACTTCCTTCAATTCTTGCTTGACCTTAAAGAATAACTCGGACAATTCTTCATCGTATTCGTAACGCTCGCCATCCAAAGAAAACTCCAAATCACCTTTATTCTTAAATAAGTATTTTATTGCCGTGTTGTCCATGCCAATAGCGTAATCAGACACCACGAGGCTAGGAACTTTGATGCTAGGATTTGGGGAACCAGAAGTTCCAGCCCGAATAATAGTCAATGGCTCTTCCCCAACCCATTTCTCAGATTCAAAGTCATAATCATTCAGAACGTGCAATTCCATCAACGCGATTGTCGTGTTATCCACCCCAATTCCCGTGCTAAGCAAGCCGACACCAACATCCTTGTAAAGACCTACTGCAACGTTGAACTCCCTATTACTCTTCTCTAAAAGAACATCGTCAAACATTTGTGAAAAAGTTTCAACCCTGCCGGGATCCCCGACCAGAACCCAGTTCTGCGGCAAAGGGTCGTCAAAACTCAGTGGCACGTGATAAGTGCTCTTGCCAAGTAATGGAACTTCTACGCCAGAAATGTCATCCTTAACCATTATTAAAAAAAAATAGAAAAGGTTAATTTAAAAAAATAGTTGTTTTACACGAGCTCTATTTCGAAAGCTTCGCAGTCGAACATCCATTCTTTATTTATGTACCCTGGAAAACCTCTTAAAACGCGCACCCCTTTGTCCACTCTTCTGACGCCTGGAAACGTTCTTTTCAACGTCTCTTTCTTTAATGCTTTTTCAAAACTAGGGTAGTGCTTAGTTCGAATAACACTTGCTTTCAAGTCTCGAGAACAGTCTTCAACCCAGCTTCCTTCAGCGTCCTGCACTAATGGCAAGAACCTAAGCGTGTCTCCAGGCTTAACCATTCCATAAAACCGTCCAGACCTTACGTCAACAGTCTTATCGCCGTCAGCTATCTTACTGAAATAAGGTTCCATTGTCATCATTGGCCACTCATTCTTGACCATTCTTATCCCGCTAATCCTGTTCTCCTGGATTTCAAAAGGCGTGTAAATTTCACTGTAAATCTCTTCAAGCTCTTCGTTAGTCTCGCAAGTGGGGCAAATGCTTTTCAATCCTTCGAGATAAATCATTTTGTCCAATGAATCGTATCGACCAATTCCTCGAACACTTCTCATAAATTTCTGTGAAGGGCTGCTTACGTTACTGAATCTCATGACATCCCCTTCCTTTATCTCTGTTCTCGGGTCGTCAGGATTCCAAACCCTTCCATCAACTGATTTATCAAAAGATAGTATTTCGTCGAAACCTTTCTGAATTATACCCAGGTCATACATTGTCCATTTAGGATATGTTCCTACTTCTACCATGCCGAGTTTATGGTTCGTGAAATGTTAAAAGTTTATTTGTATTGCAGTGATTAAGAATTTTGCATGGTAAACAATATAAATCATGTAACTATTTCTAGTGAAAGATGAATAAACAGCTTCCGGAAATGAAGGTTGAATTGTTAGGTTACTCGATGATGGGTTTGGCGGGGCCTGATGAGATAATCGCGACAATCAAACAATTGGAAACTAATGACAGACTTGAAACAATTGACTCCGAATTAGTCAAAGGATTAGTGGATGGTATTGAGTCAAGGGATAAGATTCTTGACGGCGTCGCGTTCACTTTCGGGATTGAAAACATTAGCCGAGTCTCTGAAATTCATGAAATCAGGCATCGCACGGCTTCTTATTCCATTCAATCAGGCAGGTACGTGGACAGGACGGGCAAAGTCGGGGTCATGCCCGACACCATTAAAAACGATGATGAAGCGCAGAAACTTGTTGAAGAAGCGGAAACAGACTCTTTATACTCCAAACTATTGAAATTAGGTATTCCAGAGCAGGACGCGCGATATTACTCCTTCCAAAACACGCCAACATACATTGTTCAGACCATGACTGCGCGCTCACTATTACACTTCTTCAAGGAAAGACTTTGCAACAAAGCCCAAGACGAGATTCACGGATTAGCTCTCAAAAAACTTGACCTGGCGAGTCAAGTCGCGCCGTTGCTGATGAGCAAAGCAGGTCCTCACTGCAAGGGTAAAGGTTGCAGGCAAAGAAAATCTTGCGAACCGGAAAAAAGAGAAGAATTGTTTAGAACTATTGACCAATATTTCGAGCCTGAAATCAAGCCAAAAGTTTTCAGGGTTCCTGAAGGCCCTTTACTGGCTTACACTCGCTTAACAGCTGACTTTTTAGCCAGTCCTGAAGTGTTATGCGCTGCCGCCGGCAAAGGATGTTATTCTTCAAAACCTGCCGGAGAGATAATCCAGGATTACTTGGGTGGCGAGCCGTACAAAAAAACTTTGAAAACAATTGTCGTGTCTGGTCATGAAAGTGTTATCGAACACGCACACTTCGCTTTCGAGATTGATGTGGAAGAATTCTTGGATAACCCTCCCTGGATTCACTCTTATGACAAAAAAGCAGGGGTTGTTTTCTTGAACGCTAGGAGCGTTAACGAGTACTTAGAATCTAACCCTGGAAAACGCACGAGTCAAATCATTGAAAGAGAAGTGAAGAGAATTGCTCCAAGACTTCTTAGAAAGTGATTAAGTGATCGTAGTTTTTTTGGATGATTGCTTGTTTTATTTCAATTGCCGGCTCGTCCGCCATTAGCACTTTTACCAAGTCGCTTTTGTCAATTTTGGATTTTATTTTTTCTTTTTCAATAATCTTGAATCCGACGCCGAACTCTTTTGAGTAGTCCCTAATCTCGTTGGATACCGTGCCTAAAACAGTGTGTTCTTGTCCGAGCAGTGTTATTTCATGACGGGCTTGAAGTATTTCTTCTGGTTCAAGATTTGATGCAGTGAAATAGCGAATGCCTTCAACACTGAAGTTGGGATTACTGAAAATCATTTCGTTAAATAGTTTGATTAAAAGTTTTTGAGCGGAGAACAGGGAAGGGTTTGTGTAAAACATTTCTGCTTCGAGAACGCTTTCGACTTTGCAGTCGAAGAACGTGAATGATGCTCTGTCTTCAACTCTTATTTTATCTCTTTCTCCTTCAATTTTTTGGAATTCTATTTTTGGCCGGTTGTGAGTCGTGTAGGGAAAATTGTTTACGAGTCTGTTCCTAAAATCAAACAATCTTTTCGCGTATTCTTCTGACCCAGGATATTTTCTCAAGTCAAATCTTTCTGGCAAGTAGGAACCTTGTTCGAGTCGAGCGAATACTAACCTCATTAAACAACTCGTTGCAGTCTTTTCTTTAAAGAATTTTCGATTTTTTTTATCCGAAGTAGTCTCTGAAAGTGCTTCTCAACTTCTTTTTGGGTTTAACTTGTTTTGGCATGAGGTCTTTCTTAACCGCGTTTAATTCTTTGCCAATTTTTTTCTCAAGCTTTTCTTTGTAATACTTGTTCCCTACGGTCGTGAAACCCTCTTCTGTTAGGAATAATATTTTTATTCCTCGCATTCTTAGATCTGAAACAATTTTTCTCATGTCATGGGCGTCAAGAACTCTCATGAACTCTTGCATCAAGTCAACTTTTTTCGCGCTTTTTCTCCGAAGTTTTAGCATGATCAATTACTCTTTGGGTAAAAAGGGTTTAAAAACTTTTGTTTAAAAAAGACCTGTTTCGCGCTTCCAATCTTTCAATAATGACAGGGCGACCAAGAAAAGAATTGCGGAACAACCAGTGATCACGAATTCTTTACCAAACATGGTTATGAGCATTCCTCCGAACAATGGTCCGAGTATCATGCCAAAATCTTTCACGGTTTCGGTTATGCCTGCAAAACCTCCTGACTCCCCTGGGAGTTGCATGTCGTCAACCACTGCGTCAATGGTTGGTGAAAGGAATGAGAAGCCTGTGTAGATCACGAAGACGGATAAGAAAAGGGGTGTGAACCCGCTGGACGTCGTTAATAATAAAAGTCCTAGAATCGATATTGTGAGGCCTGCTACAAGAGTTTTTCCCCTGCCATATTTATCCGCCAAAATCCCTACGGGTAAAGGGAATATAACGAATGACACGTTTATGCCTATACCTATAATGAAACCAATATCTAAAATGCTTAAACCATTTTCTTGCAAGAAGATAGGTATAAAAGATCCTATGAATGAGGATACTGAAAAAAAAATGATTGTCACTAAAACAAGGGTTGACGCTTTTTTACCGAAACTCTTGAAGTCATGCAAAGATTTTTTCAAGAGGTCAAGTATTTTGCCGTCACGCTTCTCCAAACCTTCTATTCTTGAGAAATGGATTATTAGGAATGCTATGAAACAATTCGTTGCCAGAAGGTAGAATACTGCTTCCCAAGAGTAAAAAGTGATTAAAATTCCTCCCAGCACTGGCCCGATTAAAGAAGCAATGCTTATGAAAGAACTGAAAAATCCGATGTTGGTTTCTTCCACGCCTTTCGGCGTGACCTCTCGAATCATTGCCCAAGTGCTCACCCATAAAAGCGAGCCTACAAAGGCGTGGGCTATGCGTAAAGGCACTATTGTTGAAATCCCTGTAACTAATGTGTACGCAAAAGTTACTAGCACGTAAAGCAGAAGCGCTATTTCCAGAATCTTTTTTTTATTATACTTGTCGCAGACCACTCCGATTGGCGTGTCAATAATGAACCTTATTATGCCCCATAACGCGATTATCAGGCCGAACATTGAATAAGAGCCAGCCCATTCTTTGAGTTTGATTGAATAGATTGGTGAAACAAAACCCCATCCTAAATAGAATACGAAGAACGCGAGCGAGAAAGGCATCACGTTCTTAACTCTTCTAAACTTATCTTGGAGGTTGAAAAAAGGCATTAAGTTAAGAATAAAGTTTTTATAAGTTTTAAAAGTTATATATTGAGAGCAAATGTTACACGAACTCTCATTCACCACGAACAATAAGATAGAACTAATGGATATCACTCATGAAATTGAAGAGTTCGTAAAAGAATCAGGTGTTGAAGAAGGACGATTACTCATCTTTGTTCCTCACGCTACCGCTGCAGTAATCGTGAACGAGCACGAGTCCGGACTGCTCAATGACTACGTGAAATGGCTGAAAAAAACTTTTTACACTGGGGGCTGGGAGCACGACTTGATTGATAATAACGCTGCAGCCCATCTCGCGAGCGCGTTCATCGGTTGCTCAAGAACCCTGCCCGTGCGCGAAGCACGAATCGTGAGAGGGACTTGGCAGAACATTTTCTTAGTTGAATTGGACGGTCCAAGAAAGAATAGAAAAGTAGTCCTGCAAACGATTAAAAAAGTTTAATACACCCTCAACTCACCAGAGTTTTTTCACTATATGGAAACAATCCTCAGAATAACCGCTGTCCACAAACTTCGGAGAATTCAACCCACCCAAAAAGATAATTATTATTAATCCATACTTTCTTTTTTTATTAGTGATTTTCAACGCGCACACCCATTACATCCTTCCAGGCAATTCGTGCTGGATTAGTGATTATAGAAAGATTACTCACGGGTTTTGGAAGCAACAACTAATAGATAATGGCGTGGTTGGCGCGTTAGCAATGTATTGTCCGCCAACATTGCCTTTCCCTAAAACCAATTTATTCGAAGAAAACAAAGAGATATGGAAGGCGTTAAAAAAAGATGATAGCCTAATTTGGGTTCCTTTTGCAATGCTCAGCCCTTCACAAAACACTCCTGAACAGTTAAAGAGCTTGGTCAAAAATCATGGTTTCAAAGGGTTAAAGCTCATATCCGTTTTTGATAATAAAGCGTACGACCCGGAGAGAGATGGAGGTTTATTGATGATGGCCAAAGAACTTAAGATTCCTACAATGATTCACTCAGGGTGGAGGGAGGTCGCGGGTTTGGAAAAAATCAAAAAGAACATCGAGGCTTTCCCAGATCAGACTTACGTTATCGCGCACATGCGCCCTAACGAGAAAGGATGTCCTAAATCCCATTTATTCTTGTTAAAAGATTTTATGGAACGAGGTATAAAAGTTTTCGGCGAGTTGAGTTATGTTGACCATCCGAATCGAGTGTTTGACGCCGTCCAAATGAGTCTTGAAAACAGGTTATTATGGGGTGATGACTTGCCTTGGGGCGGGGCTAACACTTACACCAATTTAGCGAAAGTTGTTTGTGCACCAATAAATCAAGAGTCCAAGAATAAAATTCTTTACGAGAACGCTGTAAAACTTTTTAAGCTTGAGAAAGTCCTCTCCAGGAACAGAATACTTGGCGAACAAGAAAGAAATAAATAATGCGTCTCAATTATTATTAATGATTAAATGAAAGAACATAAAAGGCCGGGCTGGGATGAGTACTTTATGGGCATTGTTCGAGAAGTTGCTAAGCGAGCCACCTGTGACCGCGGAAGGAACTCTGCAATAATCGTGAAGAACAAGCGAATCATCGCTACTGGTTATGTCGGCGCCCCCGTAGGTTTAAACCATTGTGATGAAGTTGGGCACTTGATTAAAGAGGTTTACGACGAGGACGGCAACGTTAAGAAACATTGTGTTCGCACCACCCACGCGGAGCAGAACGCTATTGCTCAAGCAGCGAGGTTCGGGGTGAGCATTGATGGAGGCACGATTTATACTAAAATGGAACCCTGCTTGGACTGCACCAAACTCTTAATCAACGCGGGGATTAAAAGGGTGGTGGCTGAGAAGCTCTATCACGACGGAGAGTTAAGTAGACGGTTCTTAAAGGACGCAGGAGTCAAGCTAGTAGTGTTGAACGAAGAAGTGGAGGAGTACAAAGAACAGTAAAAGAAAACCGAAACCTTTTTCGCTAGTTCTTAACTATCTTTACCTTAAAATGAATGGTGTAAAAGTGCAGAACATTGTCGCATCCGTGAACCTGTTCGCCTCCCTCATAAATTTGGAAAAACTTGCAAAAAATCTTGATAACGTAACTTACGATCCGTCAAGGTTTCCTGGTGCGTGCCTCAAACTGAAAGACCCGAAAGTCTCTATTCTCATCTTCACTTCAGGTAAAATCGTGGTTTCCGGGTCGAAAACAGAGGAAGACATGCATTCCGCTATAAAAAAGGTCAAGAAAAAGCTTAGAAAACTAGGGGTCAGATTCAAAAAAAGTTATGACGCGAAGATACAGAACGTTGTCGCGTCCGGCGACGTGGGTTTTAAGATTAACTTGAACAAGCTGGCGTTCAAGGCTGAAGACACTGAGTACAACCCGGAACAATTTCCTGGCCTAGTGCACAAGCCTTCAGGCTCAAACCTAAGTTTTCTTTTGTTCAACACGGGTAAAATCGTGTGCACTGGAGCGAAAAGCAAAAAAGAGATTGTTAATGGTAGAAGAAAGCTTGTGGCTTACTTGAAATCCTTAGGGTTTCATAAATAATTAAATGCTCTGATAGGAATTGAGAAGTTGCATTCAGTCAAAAAAACGGGATTTCTATGGCGAACTCCAGAAAAAAAAGTTCGTTAAGTTTAAAAAAGGCTTTACTCCTTAATGAAAGCATGGCAAAAATAACAAATACAAATGTTAAAACAGGAATTGTTAAAGACATGAGAAATACTTACGGGTTCATCACACCTGACGAAGGTGAAAAAGACATATTTGTTCATGAAAGTAACTCAAAAGAACGTCTTAGTAAAGGAGACAAAGTTGAATTCGAAATAGAACAAGCACCAAAAGGACCTAGAGCAATAAACGTAAAAAAAATTAAAAACGAAAACGTGAAAAAAGCAAGCAAAGAAGAATAAGAAAGAAAGAACACTTTCTTTTGAATATCCTAACAAAAATCTTTAACTTTTTTTTATTATTAGACATTACACTTAGTGCCGGGGTGTAGATAGAACTCGAAACCGCTGAATTTGGAACATTGGATTTTCAATTAGTTTTTTTATTCATCCTATTCTACCAGTCCACTTTAAGAATAAAATAAGGATAAAAATCAAAAAATTCTTCAAAGAATTAGTAAAAAAGATAAGTTGACCTTAAGCCAATGACTTAAGGTAAGAAAGAACAGCGCTCTGACTTTTAATCTCGTTACCGAAATCCTGAATCCCAGGGCCCATTACAAACCTTTGAGACAAGTTCTCAAAAACTCTTAATTCACCTGTAAAAATTTTCTCAAACTTTTCAACAAGTTTATACAAATCTTTTTTAGGAAAAGAGCCAACGTCCTTCAAATCAATCAAACTTCCATCCAAACTAATCTGAGAAGGAATGACTCCAAACCTTGTTTCAATAAAATTTTCCATAACTAAATTCACCTCCAAGTAAACAAAAAAAACTTTCCAAGATAAAACAGGAAAATTATTTCAAAATCAAAAACGTCTTTAAAACAACACTTTTTTTTTCTTAATTGTTCTTAAATACATAAAACGACCCCCTACTTTTAAGCTTTTTGATTTGCTTCCATCAGGATTGGGAGCAAAACAAGACGAAAATACTGCAACTAAAACCTCGTGAACTAACGCGTTATAACGTTTCTCAAAGAACGTTTTGGGATGTTAAAAACAAGATAAAAGAGGGAAAGGATGGGAAGATAAGGGAAAACACGAAAAAAAAGATTTTGAACTTTATTGTATCTTACCAAAGCAGCCAGAAAAAATCTCTTACGCCAAAGGATTATTAGTTTTTAAAAGACTCATTTTCAAGTGGTTTTTTTGGATCTTCTTTTTTCTACGAATAATCTTGATATAGGGTCATAAGGATATGTGCCTTTTCCTTTAGTTATTATTTTTCCAGAAGTCATTCCTTTTCCTATATGGCCTCCCACATTCCCAAGGACATGTATTGTTCCTCCTCGCATTTCTTTTCCTAAGAAGTCTCCAGTGTCGCCTTTGATTATTATTTGTCCGCCTCTCATCCATTTCCCGGCCGTTCCACCTACGCTTCCGTTAACAAGGATTTCTCCGTCCCGCATCTCGCTTCCCAGGTTTTCTCCAGTGTTTCCTTCAATGATAAGTTCTCCATCACACATTTTTGAACCTGCGAATGCTCCTGCATTTCCTTCAACAACCATTCTTCCTCCTTGAAGCATGTGATACCCTGCCCGGCTTCCAACGTCGCCCTCAACTGTCAAAGTTTTTTCTGTTAGAAAACATCCTAAGTGTCGTATTCCTGTTAGTTCGTTGTCGCATTTGTTTTGCATTCCTGGAATTTTGATTTCGTCTTCTGGAATGGTTTTCATCATTGCTGACAAAAAGATACCATCTACTCCTTTGAAGTCTTTTTTTTCACAGAATGAGTATAAAACATCGTTGTCAATCTTGAGTTCAGAGTCAACTAAAAGTAATTGAGCGTAAAAAAAATCTCCTTTATGTGATTGGAAGGGAGAAGGAAAAGCATAACTCATTAATTCTTGAAATAAGGGTTGAAGAGGTTTTTTTAATCCAGGTAATGAATATTCTCCTCCTATACTTGTGTTTGTTCTCCATGTTTCAAGTATTTTTTCGAGTTTCGTAATCATTGAACTTTGAAAAAAGAGATTCAGGTTTTAAAACCTTTCCCAAATAAAAAAATCAGATGTTTCTATAAAGTATATTTTAAATTAGTAGTTATAAAACGAAAGATTTACTCTTTTACAGCCAGACCTCTTACTGAACGATCTTGCGGATGAATGAATGCTAATACGTCTCTTCCAACTAAATCGTCTATACTGTCAACATTCATTTCTTCCATAAATAGCGCAAATACTTCTTCTCCAATTAACCAATAATGTCTGAAACTCCCTCTTAAACCTTTTCCAGATTCTTGCAATCCCATCTGCACGACATCTTCATCACCATAGGACTTTTCCGCTACTTCTGCAGATTCAATTATAAATTGACTTCCGACAGTTCCAACTGGAAGACCAAGATCTTCAAATTTGTATTTTCCAAAACTTTGATATATATTCATTTTATTCACTTCGATTTTGACTTAAAAAGTTCTAAAGTAACGTCATATAAAGTTTTTCCTTCTATAATATCTAAGTAAGCTACAGATAGACGTTGATCACCAATTGTGGCAATTATATTTTCTCTGCCAGATGTTGATAATGATAATGATCCAATGACTCCTTCAAAGGTTTCGCCATTATACAAGCCCCCATATTTTTCGTTACTTTTCACTTTCATTCCAGCTCTCCAAATTCCATGTTTTGAGCTATAAACTTCTTGTAAATCTTTTTTTAAATCATAAGCGCCTTCACACTTTCCCCCAAACTTAAATGAACAGTTATGACAGAGTTTTATATATCTCGCAATTGTTTCACCTTCTAATTCATGGGCAGCAATGAAAAGGTTTTGAATCTCTTCTTGACTTCTATTTATTTTTTGAAGACCTGTTCTATCAGCAGTTATCCTTTCGTATACATGCATTTTTTTATAATACTCTTCCATATCATTATATTGACAATGATCTGGAAGTAATTTCTCTAAAAGTCCAGGGTAATGTGGTGACATAAAAGAATAACTATCAAGAGATTTGTCTATAGCTTCGCAAAGCTGCTTTTTCTCATGGTTTTTGCGGTCAGATTCAGACATTTTAGGTTCCAAAACTTGTGGTTCAGATTTAGATCTTCCAAACAATTTTTTGAGTCGTTCTTTCATTAGAAGCTTCAAACCAAAACCCATTTATAAGGTTTTCGCTACTGTTCAGTAGTGTTTTCTTAAAGGTTTTTGGATCACTCTTTGAATTGAATCAAGAACACTAATTTTTTCTATAATTCAGCGGTTTCGACATCTATCTATACCCCTTAATCTCTATGCCCCTGCCGGGATTTGAACCCGGGTCACAAGCTATCTCCAAACTTTTGGTTTTTTGATTAAACTTTTTTTCTAAAAAGTTTATGAGAGGCTTGCATGCTTGGCCGAACTACACTACAGGAGCTATTCACACTTCTTTGGTCTAAACGCTTTTTTAAAGTTTTTCAAAACTTTTAAAACAATCAGATTACCGAATTGATTAATTAATGAAAATTGGTTTCGTGGGAGCGGGAAGGGTTGGCAAAAGTCTAGCGTTCCTGTTCAAAAGAGCCAAGCACGAAGTAATCGGGGTTTACAGCAGAACCCAAAACTCGTGCAACGAGTTCACAAAGTTTGTTGGCAACGGCAAAACCTTCGAGAACCTAAAAGAACTGGCAAAAGAATGCGAAGTCGTGTTCATCACGACCAACGACGACTCCATACAACAAGTCTGCGAGGGTTTAAGCCCATACTTGTCCAGCGAACAGTTCGTGTTCCACTGCAGCGGACTACTAACCACCCAAGCCCTCACTTCAGCGAAAGCAAAAGGCTGCGAGGTCGGCGCCATGCACCCAATACAAAGCATTCCGAACCCGCACTACGGCATCATGAACCTTCCCCACTCATACTTCGACATCCAGTGCAGTCCAGGAGCCGAATTAGTGGCTGAAAGACTTGTCAAAGACTTGAAATGCACTCCCATCAAAATCCTACCAGAAGAAAAAGTTTACAACCACTTAGCGTCATGCATGGTTTCAAACTATCAAGTATCCTTATTTGACGCGGCCCTAAAACTATACGAAAACACGAGCATAAGCAAAGACTTGGCTTCACAAATGCTCTCCCACTTATCAAAACAGACAGTCATAAACCTCGAGAACCTCGGACCGTTACGCGCCCTAACCGGACCCATAATGAGAGGTGATGTTGGAACAGTCAAAAAACACTTGAAAAGCATAAAAGACGATAACGTGATGATCCTATACCAAAAAGTTGGATTAATACTCCTAAAACTTGCGGAACAAAGAGGCAGAATAAAGAAAAAGCAAGCCGAACAAATCAAAAACTTGCTCGAAAACACCGATAAACACGGCTAATTTTACAATTTTTTAGTGGTAAGAAACATTTAAAAATAGGAAATGTTCAGAAGTTCAATGCAGGTGTTAAAACAGAAATGTTTTGAGAATACTGGTTCCTTCGGGATTCAACTGTTTGGAAGCTCCGCCTTCGGGTGTCTTTCCGCCTGCACTAATAATCCCTTTCTAAAGATTTAATAATCTAGAAACAATTCAGATAGAATCAAGCCACGGCCAATCCTTCTTCAAGGTTTAGAGCACTTCTCTTAAGTTCGTTCCGGAAAAAACTCAAGCCCTTAGTATTATCTATCGCTTCAAAAACCTTTTCAAGCTGGCTCGGATCATCAGTCACGGGAACTAAAATGTTCTTCCTAACGTCTAAAGGATTGGAAACCTTCTTAACAAAGTTATTCTTAAGAGCTTCGGCAATCCTGTCCCTGCCCGTCCTTTTTGAACTGAACTGTCCTGAAACGTAACCAGTCGTGGGCAATTCATTGTTAACCTTAATGTAATTGAGTACAACGTTTTTAACCTCATAAACCATCATAAATCACTATTTTACCACTATAAAGTAGTTATTTATAAGTGTTTTTGTTGTGGTGGTTCCGCGCCCAGAATAGCCTTTTTTACGCGCAAAGCCCTAAACAGTCCTGCTTTATTGTTGTGAAGTTTTTTATAATAGTTTTTTCAGAGTTAATGTTTAAAATGGGCAGAGCTTTCTGGTCGGCTGTCGCCGCAATTATTGGAACCACGATCGGGGCAGGAGTTCTCGCCCTACCTTACGCTTTCTCTCAATCCGGCTACGCTTTCGGAATGCTTAACCTGATCATCGCGGGAGGAGCATCCACTTTCATGAGCCTTTACGTGGGCGAAGTCGCTCTGCGAACCAAAAAGGTTAGTCAGTTATCTGGTTTGGCTGGCAAGTATTTAGGCGCTAACGCTAAAAAGTTCATGTTCGGGCTTCAAGCGTTGAGCATTTACGCTGCCCTGATGGCTTACCTCATAGGAATAGGTGTTTCTGTTTCAAACTTGATTGGCGGACCGCAAATGTTTTACTCCACCATCTTCTTTTTTGTTTTCGCTCCAATCGTTTATTTTGGTTTGAAAGCAGTGGAGGCTTCGGAAGCGTTATTGTCAGGTGTTAAGGTCTTAATGGCTATTGGGTTGAGTCTCATCCTGTTCTCCAGTTTTAAGCCAGAAAACCTCTTGTTCATGGACTCGTCGAAGGCCTTGTTTCCTTACGGCGCCAGCTTGTTCGCCTGCCTTAGCTTCAGCCTCATCCCAAACATTGAAAGAATCATGGACAAAAAGAAACGGGACATGGGGAAAGCCATTGTTGTTGGCATGGCGCTCTGCGTGTGCATTTACGCTCTGTTCACGACAAGTTTTATAGGCGCTTTTGGAAAAAATGTTCAAGAAATCGCTACAGCGAGTTTTGATGAAGGCTGGTTGAAAGTGGTTGCTGATTTGTTCGCTTTGGTCACGTTAACAACGCCGTTCATAACTCTTTCATGGATTCTTAAAGACATTTTCATTTACGACTATGGTTGGCCTAGGCCTTGGCCATGGGTTTTCGCGGTTTTTCCCCCGCTGTTAATCGTCCTGCTGATCAACCCTTCTTTCATTCAAGCAGTGCTCGTCTCAGGCGCTTACGCTGGAAGCCTGGCTGGAATAATGATATGTCTTATCACCCTTCAAGCGAGGAAAAAAGGAGAGGAAAAACCTGATTACGTCGTGCCTTGGGGCCGGAAGCCTATGGCCGCGCTGATAGTCGTGTTCTTGGTTGGAATGGCTTACACCACTCTGCAACTGCTCGGCTTATTATAAAATTTTATTAAAGAGTAATGTTTATGGCAACCTCATGTTTTTGCTGATATCAATAATGCTTTTTTTAGGGGGTTTAATCCCTTTTATCATAGTCAAGCGTTACGCGAAAACCAACAATAGCGTCCTGATTGTTGGCGGATTGGCGTGGGCTTGCGGCATGAGTCTCAAAGTGTTTATTAGTGTTTTATTAACTGTTTACGTGCCAAGCTTGTTCTACAATCCAACCATATTAATTGCTTACGCTATAATGATAGAATCCGCAGAAGTCTTGGCGGCGTACATTTTCCTTAAATATCTCCCTTCTTTCAAAAAAGTTAGTCTCAGGGATTTATTGGGTTTCGGCGCGGGTTTTGGTATTGGTGAGGCCTGGACTATCGCTTTTCTTTTAGCTTTACCTATAAGCTTTCCTTTCACGGGCTTCGTGTCAACGATGCCGATGTTCGAGCGTTTTTCGGCAATCCTTATTCACGCGACCTCAGCGGTTTTCATAGGTTTGTTCATAAAAAATAAAAAAAAGTTGGACGCTGTTTTCGGACTGTTATCAAAGACTTTATCAGTTACCCTATTGGTTCTGCCTGGCGCGTTGCAAATCGCGGGTTTGGTGGGGGACAGCATTGTTTATTTCACTGAACTCTTCATCGGGTTATACGCAATCACTTGGTTAATGATTCTTCTCAAAAGGTTGGGCAAGTTCAAGCTCGGCGAGGCTCGTGCCAAAATTGTTTTGAATAAGAAAAAAGTTGCTTTAATCCTGATAACTGTGTTTTTGTTTTGCATTCCTTTCAGACTGTTAGCTGCTTACCTGTTCTTTGACCAAGTAACGTCTGTTTTCGCGTTAACACTCTCCTTGTTTTTCATCTCCCTAGTTTTTTTGAAGAAGGGTTTTTGCAAGCTTGACACTATTCTTGGAGTCTTTTTGGGGGTTTGCCTGTCAACCTTTTTCAGGAATTTTTTGGGCGCGCTGGAGAACCCGTCGCTTTACGCTTTGATCGGCGTGAACGTGTTGTCAGCCCCGTTACTAGCTCTTTTCGGAACAATAATGGCCGGAGTTGCTGTAACACGTTTCAAGAACAGAAAATTTTTGTTAAAAAAATAAATTGTTTCTAACGTGATTTATCCCATTCCTCTCTTGGAGTGATAATAGAATTTGTCGTCCCGTTCCACTCCTCAACATGCCCCCGCTTATCAACTAGGACGAGGTAACCACCTGTTAAGGAATGGTATTCGCTTACAAGAATCATTAACGCTCTCCTGAACTCGGTTGCCACCCACCTTATTTTTCGTTCACCTTCATCCAATCTCTCGAACATTTTTTGGTCAGGTCGCTTTAGTTTAACCAACTTGCCAGCCAATTCCAAAAACTTTTTCATAAAATCTTTTTCCACCAAAGGCAATAAAAACGTGGACACAGGGTCTTTCATCAACTGTTTTTTCTTCATTTTTTTCTTATAAAAATCTTTTATTCTCTTCACGTCAATCGTTATGCCTTCAGCGAGTTCTGGTTCCAACGCGCCATGTCCCAATAAATCCCTGACGTAAGATATGTTTTGAAGGAACGCTCCTATCCCATCGCAAAAAAAGGTTTTTGAGTGCAATAATCTTTTCTTCAGTTCTTTAACCTTTTTTTTTTGCTCTCCTGTCAGTTTTCTTTTCTCTTCTCTAGTGAAATCCGGCACGCTTTTTTTCCTGCTAAACCAAGCCATTTTTTTTACTCCTTTTTCTCATTTTTTTCAGATGGATAATTATGCTTTTTTCCTTCTTTATCAATTATTATCACTCTTTCACGTTTCTTGTTAAAATACTGCTCCGCCAGTTTTTTAAAGTTCACGCCAAATTCTTCGGCAACTTCACACATCTCTTCGTACAATTCTTTTATTCGGTCCGAGTTATCCAGTTTGTTATTGATTATGAGTTCGAATTGCTCTATGAATTCTGGTAAGTTTTTTTTGACTACACTAAGACATTTTAGTGATTCGTCCTTGCTAAGATCCTTTTCCTTTATTCTCTCGTAGAACACCTTAATGTTTTCAACAACTTTTTTAGTTTCTTCAGCAAATGTTTCGTTGCCTTCCAAATAAAGTTCGGCTGACGTGTACACCATTTCCAATTCGCTGGTGAAACCTTTGTAATAAAATTTTTTTAACTTGTTTATCCTTTTCTTAAGCTTATCCCCAAACAATATCATGAATATTGTAAAGGTTCAGCGTTATTTATTTACTTTACTGTGACGCTCTTAGCAAGGTTTCTCGGGAAATCCGGGTTGTTCCCGCGAAGAATTGACGTGTAATAGGAAAGCAATTGGAATATTATCGTAAATATTAAAGGATAAAGTTCTGGTAAGGTTTTAGGGACTTTAAGGAATTCATCGAAGACTTCGTGCTTCTCATCCCCAAACCCTATCAAGTACCCCCCTCTGGCCTTAACCTCTTGTGCTCCGCTGATTGTTTCGTGAAAGAACTCGTTTTTCGGTGCGAAAACCATGACTGGAACCCCTTTTTCTATTAATGCGAGCGTGCCGTGCTTGAGCTCGCCGGCAGGCATTCCCTCTGCGTGGATATAAGATATTTCTTTCAGTTTAAGCGCTGCTTCAAGCGCTGTAGGATAGTTCAAACCCTTGCCAAGGAAGTAAACATCATTAGCATTCCTTATTTTTTCAGCAATTCTCCTGATCAACCCTTCTTTTTTGAGCATTTCTTCCAACTTATTTGAAAGAGTGATTAACTCGTCCTTGAGTTCAGGCATTGCCATTAAGTAAAGCACTGCGAGCTGCCCTGTAAAAGCTTTGGTTGACGCCACGCCTATCTCAGGTCCTGCGTAAATGTAAATCGTGTCATCGCTTATCCTGGTTAGCGTTGAACCAGGTCCATTGATTATTGAGAAAACCTTCGCCCCATTTTTTTTTGATTCTCTAACAGCTTCTATAAGGTCTGCGGTTTCCCCTGACTGAGATATCGCAACGACCACTGTATCATCATCCACCATATTGATAATGTTTTTGTACTCGCTTGCTATAACGCACTCAGAGCCAATCCCTTTTCTGGCTAAGAGTTGTTTGCCAATCATTGACGCATGGTAAGACGTGCCTGCAGCTATGAAGTAAACTCTTCTGGCTTGTTTTATTTCACGCAAAGTATTGTTAAGTTTCTGCATGTTTTGGTTCAACGCTTGGCGCAAAGTAGTTGGTTGTTCAAAAATTTCTTTCAGCATGAAATGCGGGAAACCCGTTTTCTCTGCTTGCTCAACATTCCAGTCTATGCGCTGAATTTGTTTAACCTCTTCTCTGCAGGTTTCAAGGTTGTAAATGCTTATCGCGTCTTTGGTTATCACTGCCACGTCATGATTCTTTAGGAACACCGCTTTTCTGGAGTGTTTCAGGAATGCTGGAACGTCAGAAGCTATAAAGTTCTCTCCTTCACCCACGCCTATGACGAGTGGACTGTCTTTACGAACAGCTATTATCTTGTCAGGCTCGCCCGCGTAAAGAGCTAGCAATGCAAAAGAACCCTTAAGCTCTCCCACTGACTTGATAACAGAATCATAAAAAGTGTTTCCTAAATCCAGATATTTTTCTATGAGGTGCGCAACCACTTCTGAATCCGTATCTGACTTAAAACCGTGGCCCAATCTTTTTAATTGATCTTTAAGTTCTAAAAAATTTTCTATTATCCCATTGTGGACTATAACCACTTTTCCAGTGCAGTCGAAATGCGGGTGAGAGTTATCGTCAGTTACTCCTCCATGAGTAGCCCATCTCGTATGAGCTATCCCTACGTTCCCTTTAAGCTCTTGAAAATCAAGCCTATCGTTAACGAGGTCCACTCTGCCGATTCCTTTTCGGGCTCGCAATTCTTTATCAAAAACGGCCATGCCTACGGAATCATAACCTCTATACTCCAGTTTCCGTAAAGAATCAAGCATTACTGAAGAAGCTTTCTTGCTTCCGATGTATCCAATTATCCCGCACATTATCGTATTAACTGGTTTTAGAACTTTTAAAAGCTTAATTCATAAAACTCTTGTAATGGTACCAGATAATTCTTGAAAAAATGGCTAAAAAACCGATTTTTAAACCATTTTTCGTATAACCATTATAAAAAACTATATAAACGTTAAGAAATACTGTTTTTTTTGTTATGAAGCTGTTGTTTGAAGAGGGCGAAAAATTGTTCGTTAAAGACATAAAGATTTTTGACGATCCTGAAACCATCAAGCCTTTATTGAATAGTGTTAGGTGGAGGATTCTCGGCATGCTCGCTGAAAAACCCATGTACCCTGGAGAATTAGCCAAAACAATGAAAATGCATGAACAAAAGGTTTACTATCATGTTAAACAATTGAGCAACGCGGGTCTTATCACGATTGTTAAGAAAAAAGAGTTTAAAGGAGCTTTAGCAAAGTATTATCAGACAAGTTTTCCCGCTTTTGGAGTCCAACTTCCTTTTGGCAAGAAGAGGCTGTCCAACGTTTTCTTGAATAAGGAGAACGAGAAGTTATCCAATTTTTTCCGTTCTTTCATCAAGGACGATGAGTTGAACGCTAAGATTGTTGTTGGTTCGCCCGATCCTCACGGCCCTTTCAAAGCTCATGCTAGGGATGGGCATTACGCTATTGACTTGGCAATGTTCTTAGGACAATTATGTAAGTTGCCCAAAGATTTTAGCGTGAAATTAGACGTGGACCTCATTGCTGAAAAAGAGGAGAAAAATAATTTGATAGTGGTTGGAGGTCCTGTGACCAACCGCGTTACAGCCATGCTTAACGACTATTTGCCTGTCAAGTTTGTTGGTAAGGATTGGGCTTGGGGTATTCAAACAAGCAAAGGAGATATTCGCAGAGAAGATAAAGCTGGTTTTATCACTCGCGTCAAAAACCCTTGGGATGAGTCGAAGCGCGTTATAGTCATTGCTGGAAACAGGGTTATCGGGACTAAGAGCGCGGTTATTGGCCTAACCCGAAATTATGATAGGGTATTGCGCAATTTTGACAAACAAGACTCGTGGTCTTGCGTGGTTGAAGGTTTTGACATGTCTGGCAACGGTAAAGTTGACACTGTTGAAGTCCTGGAGGCCGGGTGAATGAGGATTTTTTACGCTGATAAGAAGCGAGGCGCAAAAGTCAAGATTGACAACTTAGATGATTTATGGTACGTGTTCCAAATAGTGGACAAAGGAGATTTGGTTGGCGGGGAAACCACTCGAAGCGTTAGAAAGCATGAGTTGCAGGACGCCAAGCGAATAAAGCTTTTCGTAAAAATTGAGGTGGAGAAAGTTGATTTTGAGCAATTCTCCCCAACCCTCCGGGTTAGTGGAAAAATCCTTGTTGGCCCTGAAGACATTAGCAGGGGCCACCATTCCCTGCGCGTGGGCAAGGGCTCGCTGATAACCATTGAAAAAAACGAGTGGGATGACTTTCAGGTAGAAATTCTTAAGCGAGCCGAAAGAGAGTCTAAAAAACCTCAAGTTTTGATCTGTGCTTTTGAGGTGGGCAAAGCCAGTTTTGGCGTGATGACCAGCCAAGGACTTAAAAAAGCAGGAGAGTTCCGCGAACCAATTTCTCGAAGAGAGAAAAATTATGAGAAAAAGAAAGAGCAGTTTTACAAGGATTTGTGGAAAAAAACCGTTGAAGTAATGGATGGGTTGAGTGTTGAAAAAGTGATTATGGCTGGAACTGGTTTCAACTCGGATAACATGATAGACATCGTTAAGCCTAAAGCTTACTTTGATAAGGTGAACGATTCTGATTGGAAGGGGGTGCTGGAAGTGCTTAGGAGGGGAACCATCAAAAAAGTTGTTGCTTCTTCTCGCTTGGAATTGGAAGAGTCATTGATCAAAAATTTTTTGGAGCACTTAGAGAAGGATGATGGGCTCAGCGTTTACGGCTTGAAAGAAGTGCGTGAAGCTGGTGGCGCGGGGGCGGTGAAAGAACTATTGGTGATGGACGGAAAAGTGCATGACACTGACATTAAATCCTTGATTAAACTAGTGGAGAAGGGTAAGGGTAAAGTTCACATTTTTTCCTCTAACTCCGAATCGGGCGATAACTTGAAAGGTTTTGGCGGAGTGGCTGGCGTTCTCAGATACAATTATAAATAATGTTTTCTAAAGGTATTGTTCATGGTTGACCTTAAAGTTGATTATGATAGAAAGTCTTCCAGACTAGAACTCTTCGTAAGAATTGTTTACAGCATAATACTGTCAATAATTCTTGGGTTGTGGGGTTTCGTTGCAGGAATTTTGATGACGGTGCAATGGTTAGTGATTCTCGTTACTGGTGAAAGAGACAAATGGCTGCACGACCACATTGATAGCTATTTGCAGTTCTTGTTCAAATCCAATATTTACTTGAGCCTGCTATCAGATGAAAGACCTTTATAAACTAACAATTTTTTTTAATTGTTTTTCTAGTTCTGTTAGCGTTTAGTCTCTTTTCTTCGCGAGAACCGCGCGTGCACAGCAAAAATAAAGAATTTAAATTAAAAGTGCTCAAGCATAAACTTTAAAAAAAGAGTTTGTTCATATTTTCTTTTATGGTAAGAATATCAAAAGACCTTGCAGTTGCTTGCAAGATATTTGAAATAACTGAGAGAGGGGAACGAGCAGACTTTAATAAGATTTGCAGTGAATTAGAAGGAATCATTAGTAAAAAAGAAATTCCTGCAACATTAGTAAGTCTTAAGGACTGGCAGATAATGGAAAAATTGCCAGGCGAGCAAGCCGGAAAAACCATGATATTCTACTCTATTAAAAGCTGTTCAGTCAATATGATTGAAGAAACTTACAGCATGATTGGTGGAAAAATCACTTCTAGTGTTGTTTCTTAATCTTATTCTTTGTTAAACTTTTTATACGCGCGTTTCCAATAATGTTATTCATGCAATTATTGTTAGTGATTCTTGATGGGTTGGGAGACTTGCCTATCAAAAATTTTGGCGGAAAAACCCCGCTGGAAGCTGCGCGCACACCGTTCATGGACTCGTTCGCAGATAAAGGTGAGACTGGGCTAATGTTTTCTATGGGTAGAGGCGTCACTCCTACGAGCGGGCAGGCCTTCACGAACATGATGGGGTACGACGTGAAAACCTCTAGGGGGGCTGCAGAAACCCTTGGAATAGGGGTTTTATTAAAAGATAATGAAGTGGGTTTTAGAACGGATTTCGGGCACTGCCAAAAAGGGATTGTTAAGGACAGGAGGGCTGGCAGGATAAACGAAGTTGAAGCGGAAAAACTGGGTAAAGAATTGAACCAAAAAATTGGGGTTGTCAACGGGGTTGAAGTAGTTTTCAAACAAACTCTCGCGCACCGCGGAATCCTAATTCTTCACAGTGACAAAAAGTTGTCCGCGAACGTCTCCAACACGGACCCTCACATGCCTGGCAGAAAACTCAAGACTTGCAAGTCGTTAGATAAATCGCGAGAAGCCGGGTTCACTGCAAGAACCGTTAACCTCGTCTCAAGAAAGGCGTCAAAAATTTTGGAGAAATCAGTGGTCAACGCTGAAAGAAAGAAAAAAGGTTTGATGACCGCGAACTGCTTGCTATTAAGAGGTGCTGGTTCAAAACTTCCTGACGTGAAATCCCTACCAATAAAATACAAGAAGTTCTGGGCAGCCATTGTCAGAGAGCCCGTGGAAAGAGGTATCGCTCACTACCTTGGAATGAACGTTGTCGACGTGAGCAGTCCTGAACGCGACGTGAAATCAGACCTTATCGAAAAACTCCGCGGGTTAAAGCACAACATGGACGAGTATGACTGCGTGGTAGTGCACATCAAAGGGCCTGACGAGCCAGGGCATGACGGTGACCCTGAAAGAAAGAAGAAAGCGATTGAACTCGTTGACAAAGTGTTCTTCAAAAACGTTGCAGAATGGTTTGACCCTAAAGAAACGTTGCTGTGCGTGACGAGTGATCACAGCACGCCTTGCTCTAAGAAAGCTCACTCCGCGGACCCAGTGCCTTTGTTATTGTACGGTAAGGGCGCGAAAAAGGACGGGGTAAAAGCGTTCAGCGAAAAGCAAGCGAGAAAAGGAAGTGTTGGAGTGATAAACGGGTTGGACTTGATGCCTTTGCTGATGAAGAGAATTTAGCGCTTTTTCTTCTTCAATTCTTTTTCTATCTTGGCCACCCTCAACATTGTTTCTATGGCTACGTCAGGGTTCACTGATATGGAGTCAATTCCCCAGTTAACCAGCCATTCCACGTATTCGGGGAAGTCTGATGGTGCCTGGCCGCAAATACCGACTTGTTTGTAAGGCTTGTGAGCGTGCGCCTTCTTTATTAATTGGCGGATCAATTCTTTGACCGCTGGGTCTCGCTCATCAAACTCTTTTATGAGTTGCTCGCTGTCCCTGTCAATACCAAGAGTGAGCTGGGTGAGGTCGTTTGAACCAATGCTGAAGCCGTCGAAGTGTTTGGCGAACTCGTGTGCTGAAATAATGTTCGACGGTATTTCCGCCATCACGTACACTTCCAATCCTTTCCTGCCTCGCTCAAGTCCTTCGCTTTCCATTATTTTAAGCACTGAAGTCGCTTCTTTTATCGTCCTGCAGAATGGAATCATTACTTTAACGTTAGTGAGCTTCATGTTTTCTCTAACCTTTTTTATTGCTCTTAGTTCAAGCCTGAAGGCGGGCTCGAATTCAGGGCTGGTGTACCTGGAAGCTCCTCGCCAGCCAAGCATGGGATTATCCTCAACAGGCTCGTACTCTTCTCCTCCTTCAAGTCCGCGGTACTCGTTCGTCTTGAAATCACTGAACCTGACGATGACTGGCCTCGGGTAGAACCCGGCAGCGATTCTGGCGATGCCTCTTGCGAGTTGGTCAATGAAGAATTGTGACTTACCCTGCTTTATCAAGTGCAGGGGGTGTTGTCCTATGAAGCTTTGAATGATGAATTCTTCTCTGGCCAGTCCGACCCCGTCCACGGGTAGTTGTCCGATGTCGAAAGCCATGTCTGGTTCTCCGAGATTTATCATGACTTTGGTTTTGGTTTTCGGAATTTTTTTAACATTAACTTTTTTTATCGTGAAGTCCAGTTTTCCTTTCCAAATCTTTCCTTCTTGTTTTGTGCAGTCCACCGTGACTTCCATTCCTGTTTTGAGTTTTTTGGTCGCGTTGCCGGTCCCGACTATGGCGGGAACACCTATTTCTCTGCTGACAATGGCTGCGTGCGCCGTCCTGCCTCCTTCGTTAGTGATTATGGCTGACGCTTTTTTCATGATTGGCTCCCAGTCCGGGTCGGTCATGACTGTGACCAGGATTTCTCCTTGTTGAAAAGAGTGGATTTTCTTGACGTTGTTAATAACTTTTACCTTGCCTGTCGCGATTTTCCGTCCAATGCTCATCCCGTTGACCAAGACTTTGCTTTTTTGTTTGAGCTTGTACGTTTTCAGCACGGCTTTTTTCTGGCTTTGAACTGTTTCGGGCCGGGCTTGAACAATGTATAATTTGTTGGTGAGCCCGTCTTTCGCCCATTCCAAGTCCATTGGTCGCTTGTAATGTTTTTCAACTGTTCCAGAATACTTGGCTATTTCCAGTATCTCTTCGTTCGTGAGCACGAAAACATTTCTTTTAGCCTCGCTTACCTTTTTTCTTTTCACGCCTTTTCTACCGTAAACCTCCATTAGTTTCTTAGAGCCCATGATTTTATCTATTATGGTCATTGTGGGCTTGAACACGACGTACTCGTCTGGCGTGACTACTCCCTGCACGACGTAATCGCCTAGACCCCATGAAGCGTTGATTATTATGACTTTATCGTAACCGCTGTCCGGGTCAATGGTGAAACTTACTCCTGCGCTTGCAAGGTCGCTGCGAACCATCCTTTGCACTGCAACGCTCAAGTAAACTTTGAAATGGTCGAATCCTTTGTCCTGACGATATGAAATGGCGCGGTTCGTGAAGAGTGATGCGAAACAGTCCTTAACCTTTTTCAGCAAGTTTTTGTTTCCCTTCACGTTGAGGAATGATTCTTGCTGTCCTGCAAAACTCGCGGTCGGAAGGTCTTCTGCTGTTGCGGAACTCCTCACCGCGACGCTCATGTTTTCGCCGAGCATTTTGTAGTTGGCAAGAATTTCTTTTTCCAAGTCTTTAGGAATCTTGGCTTTGCGAACCGCTTTTCTTATGCTGGCCCCGACACTCATTAGTTGTTTGATGTCGTGGGTGTCAAGGTCTTTGAGTTTTTCGTAAATGAATTCGTGCAGTCCTGCTTTGTCTATGAAATATTTGTAAGCTTGAGCAGTGATTGAGAATCCTTCTGGAATGGGAACCTTGGTTTTTTGAATCATTTCCCCTATGCTCGCGTTCTTTCCCCCGACTAAAGGAACGTCTTCAATGTCTGTTTCGTGGAACCATAGAATGAAAGATTTTTTTCTACCGGGCATCATCATTATTCAGTGCTTAATCATTAAATATTTTTGCTCTTAATTTCTTGTTCTATGCGCATCAGCTCGTTAAGCTTCTCCACTCTTTCGCCGCCACTAATCCCCACTTTGATGTGAGGGATTTGATAAGCCACTGCGAGGTCCGCTATCATAGGGTCAACGGATTCTTGGGAACGATGAGAAATTATTGGAGTCATCTTGTTTTTTTTCAGTTTTTCGATGAATTCTAGTGTTTTGAAAAAGTATCCGACCTGGTTCGGCTTGACTATTGCCGAGTTACAGCTCTTTTTTTTAATCGCGATTTCAAGTCTTTTCGTGCTGGTTACTAGCAGGTCGTCCCCGCACACCAAGCATTTCTTTCTTAGCTTCTTGTTCAGTTCTGCGAATCCTTCGAAGTCTTCTTCGTGCAAAGGGTCTTCCACGTAGAAAAGCTTGTAATCCTTTACCAGAGACCTTACTACGTCTATTTGCTCCTCCTTACCGACTCGTTTGCGGGTTATCGGGTGCCTATACGCGTAGTGTTTGCCGTTCCACAGTTCGCTGGCAGCGAAATCTATGCCCAGCCGAAACTTGACTCCTGTCCTGCCCGTCGCTTTTTTGCAAACCGTTTCCAGTATCTCGAATGGCGTGGTGTTATCTGTGTTCGCCGTCCAAGCTCCTTCCAACCCTTCTCCTCTTGAGAATCCTTTAACTTTTCTGGAAAGTTCTTCTTTTGCAAGGTCGTGAACCAAGACCAAGGCGTCCACTGCTTGCTGGAAAGATTTGTAATCATAAGGGTTAACAAGGTATTCTTGAATGTCTGGAGACTTTCCTCCTGAATGCGCTCCGCCGCCAATAATGTTGGCTAGTTGGCTTGGAATCTTTTTGGGTTTAGGGTTGAGAAGTTTCCACACCCCTACTCGTTTATGGTTGGCTAAAACTCTTATCATTGCGTAAGATATTGCGAGAATGGTGTTTCCTCCAAGGGATTTTTCCATCAACCCCATTTTTTTTTCCAGTCTTTCAACGTCTTTTAAAGAGTTCAAGGATGAATCAATTATTTGGGTAAAGAGTTTGTTGAGTCGCGTGTTCACTTCTCTGACGCTTGCTTTCACGCTTTTCGGGAACGCTTTGACTTCATGTTTTCCCACGCTGGTGCCTGTTGGGACTGAGGCTTTGCCGAACGACTTGTCTGTTTTAACAGTTACTTCAATGGTTGGCCTGCCTGTTGAAGTTATTATGCGGTTAGCGTAAATCCCTTTTATTTTCACGATGAATATTTTTATTGATAGGTTATAATATATGTTTTCCCGAGCTCAAAGTTTTTGATGTAAAATAAGAATAATTAATTAAATGGATGATTTGTCAATTTAATGACCATTAAATGAAGATAGGGGTAACATCACAGAATAAACTGAAACTTGAAGCAGTAAAAAGAGCTTATTCGTTTATGACTCCTCTGCCCGAGATAACAGGATACTCCGCCGAGTCAGGCATCGGAGAACAACCAGTCAATGAACAGACCTTCATTGGGGCAAGAAACAGGATAAACGATGTGTATGGAAGAGCTGGCGAACTGGATAGAATTATTTCCGTAGAGAACGGGATTTTTCGTGAAGATAATGAATGGGTGGACAGGGCAGTTATCGTTATTTATGTCCCTCATCTGAAAAAATCGTATGAAGGGGTCTCAGAAGGAGTTATTTTTCCAGATGAATATGTTGAAGAGACACGGCGGATAGGTTTTGATAAAATCACTGTTGGAAAAGTCATGGCAGACGCGGGGTACGTTACAGACGCCAAAGACCCTCATAAATCTATTTCTGGGACGTCACGACGGGTTTATCTTGAAAAAACGCTTCAGGATTTGGTTGAAAAAATGGAAATGAAAGGTTTAACATGATTTCAATTAGGTCAGTGCTGGAAAGAATAGTGGATATCTCGCTGGAAGAAAAACTGCAGGTTTAAAGAAGGATAATCATTCTTGAGACTTAACGGATAGTTATGTGTTCCAATCATTAAATTTTTATTTAAGTAATTACAAGAAATATATTAATAATGGTCAAGATTAAAAGCAAAGGCCCTGCAAGGATTGGTTTATGGGCGATAATCATCGCTTTATTCGTCAACATATTTGTAGGCGTTTATGTTACTGGTTTCATCAGCTTCAAAAAACTGTTTTTTGACAGTCTTTTTTTAAGTCTTTTAATCGGCTTCCTATTAGCTTTATTGATTAGGTTCAGGTACGAAAAAGTTCATCTTAAAAAAAGAAAGAAAAAGAAATTGAAGAAATGAATTTCTTGCACGAAACGCTTTTAGAAGCTTTCTAGAAGCAACCTTAACGCTTATAAGCCCCCACTTTTTGAATTATTGTTAGGTGAAATAAAAGATGCCAAAACCAAAAGTTGAAACAAAAGAAATTGATGTTAAAGCTGAAAAAATAGTTGAAGAAGTTGAGGATGAAGAATCTTCCAAATTACCTTTTCCTAATGCTGTTGTTGTTCGAATAATGAGGAACAAGCTTCCTAGAGGCATTCTCATAAAGAAGAAAGTCAAGATAGCGATGAACGAATTGCTAGCAGGAATTTGCGAGGACATAGCTAAAGAGATGGGCAAAGAGCCTTACGCGTACTTGGATTACTCTACTTTCAGGAAAGCTGCTCGAAAGTATTTGAACGTTCAGCACGTTGAAAAGGATAAGGAAAGAACTGTTCTCACGCTGAAGAAGTTGAACGCGGACGTGGACTCAATAATCCGAGACCTTGAAAGAATAGAGGATTAAACCAAACCAAAATTTTTTTAAACACCCTTCTTTTTTAGTTTGTTTAAATGAATGCAAGAACTATTCGATTACCGGTTTTTTCTAGTTCTTGCTGTTGTTGTTAAACTCGAGCAATCCCTCTTAGGGGTTGGTCTTGTCATGAATAAAACTAGTTATAGGTGCACAAAAAAAAATGGTTGCGGATGTTTACGAAACAAAAAATTGTAAGATAAGGGTTTACGATAGTGTTGTCCTTGTTTACCGAAACGGGAGGGAAATGGAAGTCACGCGGAAATGTCTAGAAGATCTTTACGAAAAGCATGGGCTGAAAAAAGGGTCTAGCATTAAACTGCTAGTCGAGTTCGCTGCTTTTGAAGGGGAAGAGTTCAGCGTTTTAGAAGCGTTTTTGGACATGGCTAGGCCCGCGTTGAGCGGGGCATAAAAAACATTAAAAAGAATGAACACCCCAGAAGGGGTTAATTGGCGAGGTGGCAGAGTGGCTATGCGACGGGTTGCAGACCCGTTTATGCGGGTTCAATTCCCGTCCTCGCCTTTAAAATGAAATTGTATAACACGCGTACCAGAAAAAAACAGGTCTTCAAACCCATCGATAAAGATAAGGTTAGAATGTATTGTTGCGGGCCCACTGTTTACGATTACGCTCACATCGGCAATTTTCGCACTTTCCTATTCGAAGACTTCCTTCGCAGAGCGTTAAAGCGAAACGGTTACGAACTAATACACGTAATGAACATCACTGACGTCGGACACCTAACCAGCGACGCGGACGAAGGTGAAGACAAGCTGATGAAGGCTTTGAAACGAGAAGGAAAAAAACCCAGTGTCAAAGCAATGCTCGAACTCGCTGAATACTACACTAAAGCGTTCTTCAAAGACTCCTCGCTCTTAAACATTGAAAAACCCGAAGCGGTTCCGAAAGCGACCGAGCACATCGAAGAAATGGTGGAGCTCAACAAAAAAATTGAGAAGAATGGTTACGCTTACAAAACTTCTGTAGGATTAATTTTTGACACGGGAAAGTTCAAAGACTACGCCAAATTTGGTAAGCTCAACCTAAAAGCGCAGAAAGCAGGGGCAAGGGTTAAGGTTGATGAAGAGCGCAAGAAACCATGGGATTTCGCGCTGTGGATCACGAACCAGCCCAGCCACATCATGCAATGGCAGTCCCCTTGGGGCAAGGGCTTCCCAGGATGGCACTTGGAATGCAGTGCCATGAGCATCAAGTACTTAGGAGAACAGTTTGACATTCACTGCGGAGGAGAAGACCACATCAAAGTTCACCACACTAACGAGATTGCTCAATCAGAAGCCGCGACCGGGAAGAAGCCTTGGGTTAGATTCTGGTTGCACGGCGCGTTCTTAATCATGCAAAAAGACAAGATGAGCAAAAGCGCGGGAAGTTTCGTTAAGATTCAAGATTTGGTTGACAAAGGTTTTGACCCGCTGGCTTACAGGTATTTGTGCCTCACAGCTAATTACCGCTCCAAGCTCTCTTTCTCGTGGAAAGTTCTGGAAAACGCTCAGAAATCTCTTAACAGTTTCCGAAGCAAGATTAAGCATTTAAACGAGCTGAACGAGCTGGACAAGAACAATAAGAGGAAATACGCTAAAAAGTTTGATGAACGCGTTAACAATGATTTGGATTTGCCTAGCGCGCTAGCTTTAGCGTGGAGTGTCGTAAAAGCCAAAGACCTTGGGAGCAAAGAAAAAGTAGAATTGTTATTGGATTTTGACCAGATATTCGGTTTAAAACTCGCGGAATCTTTGAAAAAGGATGAGGCGCCCAAAAAAGTTTTAAAACTCATAAAAGAAAGAGAAGAAGCAAGAAAGAAGAAGGATTGGGTTGCTGCTGACGCCCTGCGAGACAAGATTAAAAGTTTGGGATGGAAGGTTCAAGACTCGCGGGAAGGCCCTAAACTCGAAAAAGTTTAGTTCACAACTATTTTACCTGTTCCCGTAGTGTACGAGTAAGTTATGTTTCCTTTGATTTCGAATTTGTACTCAAAATTTTCTCCAGGGTTCAAGGTGGGGGACTCGAACAAACCGGACTTTATCTTGTGGGGTCGAGAATCCTGATTAATCCATTTGATGGTATCGCCTTGGTTGATGGTTATTGAATCCTGGCTGATTCCTCCACTTGGGTTAAGGGTTATGATGAAAACGTTTTCCCGAAGATTTTTTTCGCCAAAAATGTTCATTGAGTCAGTGCAACCAGATAAGAACACGAGAAGAATTACTGCAGAAAAAATTTTTTTCATTGGAGTAATCTATAGAAATGTTTGAAATATTAAATTTACTCTTTTATCACGCCGTAGCCTACGAGTCTCCACCGGTTCCCAAAATGCTGGGACAACGCTATTTTTTCGCCTTTCTCAATGCACACAGGGATTTTCAAGTGCATTTTAATGGTTTTGCCTTTGATGCCTGTTATCACTCCCAAGCTTTTAGACGTCCAAACGTTTATCATCACTGGCTCGTTCATTTTTAAGGGTTCAACGTTAAGCTCTTTTTTCGTTCCGACCACGCGTTTCATCAAATTAACTTCAATTGTTATCGAATTCCTTACTGGCGGAAGTTTTCCAGCGAGACCTGCAACGTTTCCTCCAAGAGAATCAGACCTTGCCAGGTAAGGGTCGAGTTGCGTGCCTATCCCTATTGACCCGCCAGGACTGATTTCACTTACTTCATGGCCGCCAGTGTTTAACGATGTTATCTTGGTTTTTATTGGCTTGTACTCTTCGTCTTCTTTAATTCCTGGCCTGATTTCTAACACTTCCCCTGTTTTGAGTTTTCCCTGTTTTAGTGTTCCTCCAAGAACCCCACCTAAGAGCTCGTCAGGTTTTTTGCCAGGTTTGTTGACGTCAAAACTTCTGGCAATGATAAAGATGGGTTTTTTTTTAGAATCTCTTTTCGGAGTGGTTATGTGTTTCTGAATGGTTTGAAGTAATAAATCGATGTTGGTCCTGAATTGCGCGCTTACAGGGATTATTGGCGCGTTCTCCGCAACAGTTCCTTTAACAAAGGATTTTATTTGCTTGTAGTTTTTCAGGGCTTGTTCTTGGGTCACGAGGTCTATCTTGTTCTGAACTATGATTATTTTATCAATGCCTAAAATGTTGAGCGCCATCAAATGTTCTTTGGTTTGAGGGCAGGGGCAGTCCTCGCTTGCAGATATTAGTAATAATGCTCCGTCCATCATAGCGGTTCCTGAAAGCATGGTTGCCATGAGCATCTCATGGCCTGGAGCGTCAACGAAAGAAACTTTTCTTAGCGGAATCGTTGGAGTGCCGTGTTTCGGACACTTTTTTTTGATGGTGTAACATTCAGGGCCTTCACACTTTTCACATTTTCGAATGATTAAGTCCGCGTACCCTAATCTTATGGTTATGCCTCGCTTAAGCTCTTCTGAATGAGTATCAGCCCACTTGCCTGTGAGAGCTTGGACTAAGGTTGTTTTGCCGTGGTCCACGTGGCCGACGGTTCCAATGTTCATTTCAGGCTGCACTGGTTCTTTCATCACTTTTTATTTTCCCCTGTTTTTTCAGATTCTTTCTTGGGCTTAGGTTCTTCCTTCACTTTTTCTTTCTTGACTTCCTTAGATTTGGTCTCTTTTTCAGGTTCCTCTTTCTTGGGTTTAACTTCTTCTTTTTTGACTGTTTTCTCTTTTTGAGGCTCTTCTTTCTTGATTTCTTCAGACTTAGTTTCTTTCTCGGGTTTGGATTCTACGCCCCAGAGTTTTGGAACTTTTTCTTTGCCTTCTTTCACGATTTTAGTGTTGACTTGAATCACTTCTTCGCTTATCGTGTTTCCTCGAACAGTTTTTTTTCTTCGCTCGCCTTTGCGTTTGGGTTTGAAGCCAACGCCTCCTGAGAGCAGAACTCTTTGTCTTTTGCTTCCTTGAACATCTTTTCTCAATGGAAAACCGGATTTATCGCTACCCCCTGTTATGAGCAGTTCGTAGCCTTTTAAGCCGAAGTCTTCGCCTGAAAATTTTTCGCCAATCTTTTTGTTTAGAAGTTTGCCGTGAGTTTCGAATTCTTTTTGGTATGATTTACCGTTTTTTAATGATACAATAAGTTTCATGTTTTTACTCCCGAGGCCTTTTTCATCCTCAGATGGTTTAGAATTGTGTGACAGGGTTTTTTAAAGGTTTTTCTTTCAAATGATTTCGGCTTGACCGCTTTTCACCAATTGGTTTAATACATTCCAATAACCATGAGCCGTCGAATCTGCTGTGATAATTTCTCCTACAGAAAAAAATTTTCCCCAGTGTTGAGCTTGTCCAGGTGTGAAGGGTTTAATTAATCTTATTTTATCTCCTTCGAGAATTCTTGTTTCAAAGCTTAATTGATCATAATTAAATAATGAATCAATGATTCCTAAAACATCTGATTCTTCTACTGGCTTGTCCTTCTGCAAGATTTTTCCATCGAATAAGTCCAGCACTTCTTCAATTGATTTTTTTCCGTCCAATGCTGGAATAATCATCCCAAACAGTTCGCTAGTTCCTCCTTTACAATAAGGAACTTCTCTCTCAAGTTGTTCTATTTTTGCAGTGGTTACTGGGCAATACCTATCCGAAGATTTAACTGTGTTAAAAGGAAATCTTTTAACAACATCAAAATTAAATTCTTTTACCCCTCTTATGTCGCCTGTTCCTTGGTCAATTCTTTTAAGGAATTCCCAATTCTCCTCAAGTCCTTCAATTAACGCGCTTAATTCTTGCCTATCTCTTTTTAATCTCCCAGAACCATTTTTGTCAGCTATAAGCCATGCTTCTAAACGCGAACCTTCATGTCTTAAGACAACAACCGAGTTACTGTAACTAAATCCTTTTATGTCATTCGAAAATATTCCTAGAGCTAAGAAAAAACCTGATAGCATGTCAAGATCCATTATTCCTGTCCTCTGCCCAATACCTAAAACACCCACCCCTTTAGTCACATCATTTATCAAGCAAGCGATGTAAGGGCTTTGAGTTATTCCATGATAACTTTCTTCTTTCGCTGGTTTAGAATAACTTATCATTTCTTTTATTCCCATGTTAGAATCAATTTTTCAAGCATTTATAAACCTTTTTGTTACTTTTAAGTGGCTACATTCCCCACATTGGGTCTTTTTTGCGTTTGATGCTCAATATTTTTTTAACGGTTTCAACGTCTTCTTCTGGCAGGAATTGTTTAAGCTTTGATTTTATTAATAAGAAATCTTTCTTTGGCATGTCTGTTATCAGGGTGTCCCCTTCTTGCAAGTTTTTCCCTATTACCGCTTTGCTTATGGATAAAGCAATTTTTTCTCCTTTCTCTGCTAATTCCACGTTCTTGCTTTCTTTTTGTATTCCTTTCACTTCTCCTAGTTTGGTGCCGTCTTCAGTCATGAGCCTGTATCCTGGCTTTATTTTTCCTGTTATGATTTCGAAGCCGGCTACGGCGGGATTTTTTTGTCTGAAAACGTATCCTGGTAGCAGTCTGGCTTGGGCGGGGTAAACAATGTTTTCAAGCTCTTTTTTCTTCTCCGACTCTATCACCTCGTCTTTCCATTCTAGGTAATCGTCTAATAACTTGTATATTATGTTGTTGAGTATAATTTTTATTCCGTGTTTTTGGGCTAGTTGTTCAGCGTCTTTGTTCGTGTTCACGTCGAATCCGAAGATCACTGCGTGAAACTTGTTTTCTTGTTTGGAGTTGAGCGCTTCCATAACATCGTTTTTTGTTATGTTTCCTATTCCTGCTTTCCTTACCTGTATTTCTTGTGATTTGGACAGGTTTATGATTGCTTCTGCTGAGCCGAGAGTGTCTGTTTTGATGATTATCCCTGATTTGTCAGTGCTTACTAGCACGCTTTTAACTTCTTTTTCAATGGTTTTCTTGACCTCTTCTATAAGTTCTGGAGTGGCTTCCGCTATCGGCATTCCTGCAACCACGGTTTCCAGGTTTGAGCAACTAATTTTTATTCCTGCTGCTGCCGTCACGCTTTTCACTCTGCTGAACTTGCATCCTTTTTCTCTGGTCGCCATGAGGGGGGATGGTTTGAGCAGTGAGCGTATTTTGGTTATGACCGGTCCTTCCAGTCCGCCTATGACTATCATGTCTCCTTCATCCAATCTGCCGTCGTACACCACGACGTCTAAGGTTTTGCCAAGCCCTTTTTCTTCTTTGACTTCTAAAACCACTCCTTTCGCGCAGCCTTTTGTGTCCACGTCTAGTCTTCCTTCTAAGTATTTTTGTGACAGTCCTGACAGCAAGGTTAATAGTTCTGCTATCCCTTCTCCTGTGGTCGCGCTTACAGGTATTATGCTGACCGTTTTTTTGAAGTCTTCTACTCTATCGAACCTGTCGCTTTCGAATCCGAGTTCCGCGAGTGAGCCGAGGATTTGGTAAACCCTGTTGTCTATTTCTTTTTGAACGTATTCGTTTTGTTCTTTTATTGCTTCGAGAAACGATTTTTTTTTCGTGTTCTTCCAGGAGCTTATCAAATCTATTTTGTTCGCGGCGACCATGAAAGGTCTTTTGCTTGCCCTGAGTATTTCTACTGCTTCGATGGTTTGTGGTTTGAAGCCTTCGCTCACGTCTACCACGAGGACAGCTATGTCTGCTAGGTTTCCGCCGCGTTTTCTCAGGTTGGTGAAAGCTTTGTGGCCTGGCGTGTCTATGAAGAGTAGGCCAGGAATTTTTAGGTTGAACCTGAATTTTTTCAAGAGGTTTCCGCACAAGTCTTTTATCACTTTTATCGGGATTTCGGTTGCGCAGATGGATTGGGTTATGCCACCAGCTTCTTTTTCTTGCAGCGTTGTTTGTCTTATTAGATCAAGTAGGCTTGTTTTGCCGTGGTCCACGTGACCGAGCATGGATATTATGGGTTGTCTTATAGTCATGATGGGTCACCTCGCAAAACCTCCTAGGAATATTTTATTTATTTCTTCATGGGTGTTTTTAAAAGTTTTGAAAACTTTTTTTTCAGTATTTTGGATAGTAAGAGGGATAATTTTTTGATTTCCGCGTAGGTTGGGAAAGAATTGTCAAGCACGTAGTGGTAAATGCTCTGGTCTTGCGCGTTCACCCCGTAAATTTTTTTGTATGTTTTCACGTCTGTTTTGTTTCTTCTTTTAACGTCCCGAAGGGCTTGTTTGAAGGGCTTGTTATCTCTTTTAGCGACTCTTACAGCGATTTCTTGTTCGTCTCCTTTGATGTAAATTCTTACTTGGGCGTGCGTGCCTGCAGTCCAACTGGTTATCCTGCCGTCCAGGACGACGCCTCCTTTTCTGGCGAGTTCGAGCATTTTTTTGTCGAGTTCTAAGTCCACTTTTGGGTTGCGGGTTGCCGAGAACTTTTCTAAAGTCATTCCTTCTTGTTTTGCTTTATCGCGGAACAGTTTTCCGGCTGTAACGTATTCGAGACCTGTTTCTTTGGCTAGGATTTGGGCTATCGTGGTTTTGCCAGATCCTGCGAGCCCGGACACTGTTATGGTTAGCGCTTCGTTTTTTGGACCGTCGAATTTCTCGAGTTTTTTGATGAAAGTTCCCATTTCTTTACTGGTTTAGAACATTTGTTGGTTAAATAATTTTATTCAAAAAGCTTAGACAAGATTTAAATTTTCCTTTTTAGTTCTTTTAATTTATCTTGTAGTGTGTTTCTCGTCGTCTCTCTGGTACGAGTGCGTTTCTTTGTTCTTGAACCAGAGCTTTATTTCTTTTTTGGCGTCTTTCTGGTTGGCTGACGCGTGAACCAGGTTTTGACCCCTGATGAGGTAATGAGCGTAGTCTCCTCTTATCGTGCCTGGCAGGGCTTCTTCTGGCCGGGTGGTGCCAACAATTTTTCTGACAGCGCTTATGGATTTTAGTCCTTCAACAACTATTGCGACGAGCGGTCCTTCTTCTATGAATGACGCGAGTTCTTGGAAGAAAGGTTTCTTAACGTGTTCTGCGTAATGCTGTTCGGTGAATTCTCTGTTGAGCCACACCATTTTCATGCCCACGATTTTAAGCCCTCTTTGCTCGAAGCGTTTGAGTATTTCCCCGACTAATCCTCTTTGGATGGCGTCAGGTTTCAGTAGTACGAGTGTTCTTTCAATCATTTTATTTTTCCATCAGTATGCTTTCGCTATGTAAACGGTTTCTTTGGCTGGTTTGCCGCACACAACGCATTTTTTGAACTTGTTTTTCTCCCCACTTATTTTTTTGCCTCTAACCAGTCCACCCATTTTTTCTATTGTTTCAGCGCAACTCATGCCGTCAAGATTTATGCTGCAGAACCCTGTACAAGCTATCCTTCCAGCGTTCAAGGCGTCTTTAACGTCTTTGAGCGCACCAGTTTTTTTGACTAGGCTTGCAAACCTGCGAGCGTGCCTTTTTTTCAGTTTTGCAGTGTAATTTTTTGCTATATTGTTCACGTGTTCTTCCAGTTTTGTTTTCTTGACGAATTCTCTTTTGCCGTCTAGCCTGCTGACGATTGCTGCCTGTTTTTTCGCCAAGTCTTTTGGCCCTATCTCTATTCTGATTGGCACTCCTTTCATCTCCCAGTGGTTGAATTTTTCGCCTGGCGTTTTGTCGTCATTCCAATCCACTTTTGTGATGTACTTGTTTTCGAATAATTTTTTGATGTTTTCGCATTCTTTTCGAATTTTCTGTTCTTTTCCTTTGAAGGGTATGGGGATTATGACTATTTGAACAGGGGATAAGTCGAATGGCAGTATGAGTCCTTGGTCGTCGCCGAGAATGGCTATCATCGCCCCGTATATCCTGCTTATTGCTGGGCCGTAGCATGTGATGAACCCTAATCTTTTTTTTCCGTTTTTGTCTGTGAATGTCACGTTGAACGGTTTTGAAAAATTGGTTCCGAGTAAGTGCGTGCTTGGTAGTTGTATGACTTTGCCTGACTCGGTTAGCGCGTCCGCAGCGTAAGTGTGCACTGCTCCTGGAAAAGTGTCCCATGCAGGTCTTTGAAAGAACATGATTGGTATCGCGAACTCTTCTTCTAGCAGTTTATGGGTTGTTCTCATGTCTTCATGGACTTGCGCCATGGCGTCTTTCATGGTGGCGAACACGTTGTGAGCTTCTATCCAGTGGAATTCGCGTGCGCGGAGGAAGGGTCTGGTTGTTCCTTCATTTCTCCACACTTGGCATGACAGGTAGCGCTTGAACGGGAGGTCTTTGTAACTGCGAATCCAGAGCGAGTACATTTGGTAGAGCGCGGTTTCGCTTGTTGGTCTTAGCGCTAATCTTTCATCAAGCTTTTTTTTGCCTGCGTGCGTTATCCAGAACACTTCTGGCGAGAATCCTTCCACGTGTTCTGCTTCTAGTTTGAAGTTTCGTTCAGGTATCACTGAGGGCATGGTGAGTGGTTCGTGCCCTAGTTTTTCCAGTTCTGCTTCGTACTTGCCGTACATTTTTTTGATTGTTCTCGTGGCCCATGGCATGTAGCACACGAATCCTTTGACGTTGTATCTAGTGTCAGCTAGTTCTGCTTTGTTTATTAGTTCTGTGTACCACTTGCTGAAATCTTTCTCTTTTTTAGATTGAATGCCTAATTCTTTTTTCTTCGCCATTATTCCAGATTACTCGTTCTTTTTGCTTAAAAAATGTTTTGATTGATTATAACAATTCTTATAAACAGTATTGATTTTGGATTCTTTGATAATGGCTATTTTGTTGAAAACGAGTTCTAATGGTATTAATCGTTTCCGCGATGCTTTAGAAGAGAATGTTTGGACTGTCAGCAGTCCAGTCACTTTTCGTCTTAGCAGGTTCTGTTTCGCTGAAGAGGATAAGGAAGGCGTGGCTTACTGGCTTTTTGAGGCTTATAACATTTCTGGCGCGCCGCCCAAAGAAGCTTATCCTCCGAACAGGGAGCTTGTTTTAAGTTATTCTGAAGCCGTCAGCGATATCAGTAAACCTTTTGACCGGTTGCTTAACGATTTAGGTGTTAAGAGCTTAAAAACTATTGAAAATGGTTTAGGGGCTTTGGAAAAAGTTTTTTCAAAACTGTGTTCAAGAAGGTCAAAGCAATAATCTTTTTAAATGATTACTTACCCTCTTTTAAAAAATCTTAATTTGAAAGGACGTGTTAATCGATAATGGATTGTTCAGTGAAAATCGTTGTTTACGCTAAAAACAGTGGCAAAAAAGAATTCTTGCTCAGCAAGAATGAAAAAGGGTGGAGAATAATCCGAGGAACTGTTGATAGAAAGGAGCAGCCGTACACTGCTGGAATCAATGAAGCCAAAAAAGCCACGGGCATTTCTGGTTTTAAGCGTTACGAGTATTTAGGCGAGATTCATTGGGATGATGGGCGAAGCTGGGACGACGTTTTCAGCATGTTCGTTGAAAAACAAGAAACTCGTCCAGGGAATGGTTATAAGGAACAGAGATGGGTGGGTTATGCTGAAGCGTTAGCCATGTTAACCCAGGAAAGTGATAAGAAGGTTTTAAGAATGGTTAATTCAAAACCTGAGTAACTCGTTTTGAAAAAGGTTTTTTTAATAAGTGTTTTAATTTCTTGTAAGCCAGGACGAAAGGAGCTTTCTTTTTAATATCCCAACCAGTGAGGTTGTCTAAGGTCAAATCATAATCAAGAATTGCTCTCACGAAAGGTTCTCCATAACCCGTTCTCCCTGCATAAAAACCTGAATTCTCGAAAGCGAACTGAGGGTTTTTAACAAGACTTGACAAACAGGACAGGTCTTCAACACCTGAAATCAAGTGGTCTAACAAGATTTCTCCCCATTCGTGATTAGGCGTGTCAGTGCAGGCGTGAGCGTAAACCCATTTCATATTCTTTACGCTTTCAAACAAAGTCCAGTCTTTTCTGTTTTCAAAATAGTTAATCCCTCTTTCAGTGAATTCAGGGTTTTGTTCCAAAAACTTTTGCGGAAAAACCTTGCCCAGGCCAAACTCGTTTTCTAGCAAGTTTAACGCAAGTTCTTGTTTCAGAGAAGGGTTGAAACAAGCTTTATCTCTTATTTTTTCAGCCTTGTGTTTCAGTTCTGAAACATCGTGGTTGAACAATGAAGACGCTCTTTGCCCTCCATAAGAACTCGCGATAAGGGAAATGTCCTCTAATAATGATTCGTTTTCAAAAATATCTAAAATACTGTTTTGAAAATTTATCGTACCATCTGGTGAGAAGGAATCCATAAATTGGTAAAAAGTCGATGTCAAAAAATTAATACCTGTTTTATAATAAATTTTAGTCAAACCAAATAATACTTCTGCAGTTCCGGACGCATATCCTTCACTCCTTGAATCAAATATGGATGAATCGGAGTCTTGAATTATTGGTAAAGTTATCAAACGAGAAAAAGCTTCGTCAAACATGTTTAAAGCACGAAAATCTGTTACTAAGATACTACCTTTCCTGCGAATCCTAAGTTGTTCTGAAATATTCATTTTCTCTTCAAAAAGAGATGTTAATTCTTCGCCTTTTTTCATTATTACTTCCAATAAAGGTTTCATCTTAACATGCCCAAGAACCTCATGAACAAAAGATTTGTTTTCCCTAGGAAATCTTCCAGAACCGTTTCTTTCTGTTAATGACAAATAACCTTTAAAAATAGTTCTTCCCTCTTCCAGAATTTCTCCTCTTCCAATAGTACCCCCTACAGCTCCCTCTTCAGAGCTTAAAAAACCGTCTGGAACAGTGTAAGCCCTAAAATCACTCTCAACAGGTTGAATCAGTGCCTCCCTGAACATGTAGTCCTGAATTCCTCGCATTCTTGACTCTGAAAAAATAATAGAGTCCTCTGTTGAAAAAACGCTTCCGTCACTAAATCGAAACTCTAAACTCATAAAAAAACAGGAAAGAATTCTTTGTTTTAAACTTGTCGAATTTAGAATTTGATTAGTTCTTCTTGAAATTTTTCGAGCTCGTCGTAATCGCTTGAGTTCAAAACCACGAGGTGGTGCTGCTTGTTTTTAACCACGCGCTCAAAGAAATCTTTATTCTTTTTCACGTCAGCCTTGTTAGCGAACACCAAGGTGGAGCGCGGAAGACTTACCTCAATGACTTTATCCTTGCTCTCCCTCCAACCAGACAAGTTTGAAGAATCAGTGAACAATTTTATTTTGTGCTCGTCGCAAGCACTTTTCAATTCAGTAATGCTGAAATCATTAACCCGGTAATGGTCTTGCGGGAGGGCGAGGTGCCAGCCCTTATTTGACAAGGCGCTGGCCTTGTTCAACACGTTTTTGAAAGAGTATAATTCGTAGCGGTGAACGACTTGCTTGCCTTCCTTATCTGTTACTACGCCTGACTTCAAGAGATTGATTGACGTGTTGTTTGTCTTCAAGTTTTTTCTAAGCGTTTCCACTTCATCGAAAATCATGTCAACGTCTAAGTCAATTGGTATGTTGATCGTCAAAGAGTATTGGATTCCGTGCTTTTTTCTCAGATGGTTGAAAGATTCTAGGTTGTGCAAAACGTATTTCAGTCCTTGGACTCCTAGGTTCAGGTTAACGTTCTTAAAATCCTTAAACCCTGGGATGATTTCCTCATGCTTCAGCAAATCTTTCCCTTTAAGCTGAGCTGAAATCCCTATTATCATCAAAAAATAGGAAACGCGACTGGTTTAATAAGCTTTTTGCAACTCCAACGCAAGAATTCATTCTTTTTTTTTCTTAGTGACCCATTTGACTTTTAAAGGCTTCCTAATCTTAGCGTTGCGCTCACACTTTTTAGAACAATAAGGTATTGTCTTACCATCATTTTTTAGTAGCGTGACTCCAGTGCCTTTTTTTATGGTTTTTCCGCAAAAACTGCATTTCATTTTTTTTTTATTTTCCTTTGTAAACTTTGAATAACTTTTCTTTAAAAGCTTTCTCGGCTATCTCCAAAGTTTTCTTTTTCAACTCTTTTTTAGGGATTGGTTCAGCGACAAAAACTTCGTCTTTTTTTATTACGAAAACTTTTTCGCCGAGCACGACTTGAAAACACCCTTCCTTTGTTGAGAAAGAGTATCCTTCGGCTACGCGTCGCGAAACTTTTTTCATCACATCATCCACTTCTTTAGGTTTCGCCTGTCTTAAGCGGTAATGTTTGATCATCTTCTCCTGCCAGTTAGCGCGCCGGCCTCGAATTCCGTGTTCCTGAGTAATAGTATGTCCTCAATCCTTACTGGACCTTTAACGTTTCTGCGCATAACCTTGCCTTGGTCCTTGCCCGCCAAGATCTTGCACCTAACTTGAGTGACTTCTCCTCGAACCCCTGTTCTGCCAATGATTTCTATCACTTTTGCTGGAAAAGAACCGTCGTATTCCTCAAACTCTTCTGCTTCGGGTTTTATAATCTCTTTTTCAACTTCTTTTTTGACTTCTTTTTCGATTTTTGGCATTTACTTGTTCTCCTACACTCATTTTTTAAGCGCTTGAAGTCTGGTTTCAAGTTCTTTCAATCTTTTTTTTGCCTCGCCAGCTTCCATTAGCGCTACTGCAGCGCAAGGAACTTCTATTCCGCAAGCATTGCCTATCTCGTCTTTGGTGCTGCCTTTAACGCATAGAATGTCTTTTTCCTCGCACAAAGGGTCTAAGTGCATTACTATTTCTGGCGGGTCAATGTCGTTGGCCACGACCACTAGTTTAGCTTGTCCTCTTTCAACCACTTTCGTGACTTCGTTAACACCTTTTTTAATCTTGCCGCCAGAGTTCCTGGCTATCTCAATTATTTCGAGTGATTGTTCCAAAAGTTCTTTCGGTACTTCCATTATTTTTATTCACCTCAAATCTTAAATCGATTCACGAAGATTTTTTTTTTCTATTCGAAGAAAAGCAAACCTCGAAAACGACTTCTCATTGGTTTTTTTTACTTAAACCTCTCCCTCCTTTTATAAAACTTATGGTGTCTTCTCTTCTTCTTTTAGGCCGTACAAAAACAGTTTTATCATGAAGAAACCGATTATCGCGCCAGCGAAAGTGAAGATGATGTAAGGGAATGTCGTGTCAAAAATGAACTTCAAAGTGAATGGCCACTCGTAAAAACTGTGATGGATGTCGAAAAAGAATACGAATAAGAATGATAGTGTGGCGGGAATGAACAGGAAAATCGCGTCAGCAATTAACTCTTCTTTCATGATTTTAGACTTCCTCACTTTTCTTAAACGCTTCCTCATCAAGGACTAATTAAACAATCACTTATTAAAAAAGTTTTATAAAACCTTTAGGACAAAGTTAAACTCTAAATGAAGGTTGTGATTCTTGCTGCTGGCAAAGGAACTCGAATGCTTCCCTTAACCAAGGATAAGCCTAAGCATTTCATAAAAATCAAAGGCAAACCCTTCCTGCACTACCTTCTCTCTGACTTAAAGACGGCGGGTTACAACGATTTCGGGATAGTGGTGAACTACCAAAAAAAGGTGTTCGAAGAATACGCGAAAACTTGCGAGTTCAACATAACCGTAATCAAACAGGAAAAAACGCTGGGCACAGGGGACGCCGTGAAAAGCGCTAAAAAATTTGTGAACTGTGGGGAATTCGTGGTCGTGATGGGGGACAATCTTTACAGTCCAGAAGACTTGAAAAAACTAAACAAAAAAGACAATTATTGTTATGTTGCGGGCAAGAAAAACGAGCGCCCAGAACTGTACGGCGTGCTTGTCGAGGAACACGAAAACCTAAAAAGAATTATTGAAAAACCCCAAAAATTTGTTGGAGACCTGGTTAACGTCGGGTTATACAAGTTCACGCCAAAAATATTCGACGCCCTGAACAAGACTGGTTTGTCTCCGCGCGGCGAGTACGAGATAACAAGTGCAATAAACGTTTTGGCAGAACAAAATTTGGTAAAGGTTGTCAGGATGAATGGTTATTGGCTTGACTTCGGCAAGCCCGAAGACGTTGAAAAAATAGAGCGTTTTCTTAACCGTGCGAATAAATGAAAACGTTCTTCCCGTCTTTACAGCAGAAACCATACCTCTCGAATTGAACAATGCTCCCAACCTTAATTTTTTTGACGCTGGGCTCTGCCAAACACTTTTCTTCGCGAAGCTTGCTTTTCATGTTCAACTCCTCCTTAACCAGTAATGGTTCGCAGTGAATCACTGTGACCTCAACCGCGTCAGGAGTGACCCACTGAACTTTCTTAGATTCCTTAATTAGTTCTTGGCCAGCGTAAACCCATGAACCTCCTTCTTTCTTTATGTTGTACAAGTCTTTCAAACGAATAACTTCTCCTTTCCCAACTTTCAGGTCTTGCTTGTCAACGTAGAACACTCCGCTCGTCTTTATTTTTCTTGAACCCATTTTTTTGATTGTAGGATGGTTCGGGATCACCGCAGTCTTTTTTGGAGCGTTTTTGACAATGATTTTCTTCGGGTTCGGGACCAAGAATTTTCTAAGCGTTTTATCGTTTAACACTCGCCTATTCAGTGAATAAAAAAAGTTTATGTCTATTTTTCCTTTAGCTTTCGATATCCCTACTTCATAGCACAGGGCTGCAAAAGTTTCCGGCACAATCCCTCTTCTCTTCATCCCAACTATCGTGGCCATTCTAGGGTCATCCCAGCCCGTCACTACTCCATCCTCAACTAATTTGCGGGCGTCTCTTCCTTTAACAACAGCTCCTGTTATGCTGAACCTGCCGTATTCAACGTAGGTAGGTGTTTTGAAGCCCATTTCTTCTATGAGTTTTTTCTGAAGGTTGGTGGCGAACTCGTTAGTCCTGATGACGTGAGTCATTTTTTCAAAGCCGTCTTCGAACGCTGCTGCGAAATCGTATGAGGGCCAAACCCTATACTTTTTTTTGGTCAGCGCGTGCGGGCGAGTGATTATTCTGAACATGGTTGGGTCGCGCAGTGAAGCGTCCTTGTCTTTCATGTTTCCTTTAAACCTGACAATAGCGTTTCCTTCCCGCGTGTCAGCGAGCATTTTTTTCCAGAGCTCAAAGTTTTTTTTAACGTGGTTGCGCCTGCAATCACAATCTTCTTTATCCCACCTGTTTTTCTTTATTTTTTCTCGAGTGCAAATGCAAACGTAAGCCTTGCCTTTTTTCATGAGTTCTTCCAGTTTATCGTAATAAAGAGTTAATCGTTTTGATTGGATTATTTCTTTGGAGTAATTGACGCCCAGCCACTTCAAATCGTCGCGAATGGGTTGGTAAAACTCTTTCTTAGCCGTTAAAGGGTTCGTATCTTCTAATCTGAGAACAGTTTTTCCTTTGTATTGTTTGGCGTATAAATGGTTGCGCATGAAAGAAATGGCGTGGCCCACGTGCAAGTACTTCTCCACCCCTGGAGGGATGCGGGTCTTAAATTTTCCAACAACTATGTTGGGCAGGGGCGAAAGCCTTTTCTCCTCGACCCGCTTATCTAGCGCGCGAGAGTCTAGTTTGAGCAATTCTTCTTTTTGCTTTTCCAAACTCCAACTGCCTACTTTCTTGACTGTTTTTTGGATTAGTGGCAAGAATTTTTTTAGTTCGTGCTTGAGGTTCGGGTGCGCGCCGAGGAAGCCTGATATCACTGATCCTATCGCTGGCTTGCCTTTATGCGCTACCGCGTTCTTCAAAGCGTACTTGAGAATTGTTTTCTCTTCTTCGCCCACCATTTACTTTATTCTTTACTAAATGGTGGGTTAAAAAAGTTTAGTTTATCTCAATTTTCTGTCCGTTTTGCAGTAAGTGCACGCTCTTCCCGAGCTGGTAACCCATATCCTTAGCAAGGTTAGTTGCGCTGGCCAGTTTTCTTATGTCACCGTGGAACGGGATGTAGTGTTCTGGGTGAACGACTTTGAGTAAGTCTCTGTGGTCCTCTCTGGCAGCATGCCCGCTAACGTGAATGTCTTTGAACATTCTAACCTTGGAAGGTTTTAGTCGTCTCTCGAGTTCCGCGCGGTTGGCCTGGTTTACCGGGGCTGGAATGATTTCTGACGAGAAAATCAGTGTATCCCATTCGTCAAACGTGAAGGGAAGTTCTTTTCTGGAAATCCTGTCCAGCACTGAATGAGGTTCTCCTTGGTGGCCTGTTATCACGACCAAATACTTGCTTTGGTGTTTCATAACTTGTTTTAAAGCTCTTTCAATTCCTTTTCTTCTGCCATAAATTTCTGCGCCTTTAGTCAAATCAACTATGCCTGCGCGGTTAGCCGCGTTAATGTACATGTCCATTGACCTGCCGAGAAAAATCACTTTTCTGCCCATTTTTTCGCCTAAGTCTTTGATTGTTTTTAAACGCGCGATGTGCGAGGCAAAAGTTGTTACGAAGATGGCGTTTTCTTGGTTTTGAACGCCCCATAGCACGTCTTTGAGCATTTCTCTTACCATTGATTCTGAAGGGGTTTTGCTTTCCCTTTCTATCCTGACTGTATCAGCTATCAGGACTTTAACTCCTTCTTCACCAAGCTTCTTGAGTTTCTGCATGTTTGTCCTCTTCCCAAGAATCGGTTGGTTGTCCAGCTTCCAATCACCTGTGTACAGGACTGTTCCTGCAGGCGTTTTAAGCGCGATCATCACGGAATCTGGGGTTGAGTGCGTTACGTGTATGAACTCAACATTAAAGTTTTTGCCAACCTTTTTTTTCGAGCCGGCTTTCATCACGAATATCTTGTTAGGAATCGGGTTCGGCTCTTGTTTCAAGCTTTCTTTAAGCACTTCCATCGCGAACGGCGTCCCAATTATTTCTGCGTTTGGAAAAACGCCTGCCAGTTTTGGGATTGCTGAAATGTGGTCGAGGTGCGCGTGGCTTATGAGTATCGCTTTTACTTTATCAATCCAACTTCCCATGTACTGATAGTCCGGGTAAGCCCCAACTTCTATCATGTCTTGCAAGGAATGTCTTCTTGGGTCGTACTGGCCGAAATGCATTAGCACTTTCTCCAGGTTCCAACCCATGTCGAGAAGAACTACTTCTTCTCCTATTTTTACTGCTGTCATGTTGCGACCAACTTCGTCGTAACCTCCGACAGCCATTATTTCAATTTTCATTTTACTTTATTTTTTTTTTTATTTTATTGTTTTTTTTTAGTTATTTCTAAACTTAAATTCTTAGCGAATTTTTGATTATGAAATGATTTAAGAACTGCGAAACCTTCGTTCTTCAACTGAGTCTTAAGTTCCTTAAGCGAAAATAAGTGATAATACCTCTTATAAACCTTTCCTTCGTGCTTCCAGCCCACGTAAAACACTTTTTTCCCAGGATATTCTGAAAAACGGGGTTGCTCAGGGTTCCAAGCCATCACCAGGCTTCTAGACTTTTTTTTCAGCACTCGCTTAACCTCTTTCCAAGGTGGTTTCTTGAAATGGTTCATCACTGAAATCATTAAAGCTCCTTTGAAAGAATCGTTTTTGAACGGCAGTGCCTGAAGGTCCGCGACTATCACCAAGTCATGTTTTTGTTTGGCCAATAAGGCCATTTGCTTTGAGAAGTCAATTGCAACGAACTTGTATTTTTTGAGTGCTGGAAAGTTTCTTCCGCTACCGCAACCCAAATCAATGAACCATTGTTTGGTCCTGAACGTTTTAACGAATTCCTTGACTTCTGGCAAGGGGTTGGTTCTAAAAACGTTCCAAGCACTCGCTATAGCGTCGTAAACAGGTCTAAGGTCTTGCATGTGAACACTTTTTTGACATTGATTTGTTATAAAATCTTTCATTATAACAAACATTTTTTAATCATGTGTCTCTTGGTTAAGCTCATGAGGTTTTACGCTGATTTTCACTTGCACTCCAAGTACAGTCGGGCCTGCTCTCATGTCATGGACATTCCTCATCTCGTAAAGTACGGGAAGATGAAGGGATTGAACCTTTACGGAACTGGTGACTTCACGCACCCGCAATGGTTTGAGCATTTGAAGGAAACACTGCAAGGCGGGGAAAACGGCATTTACGAAAGGGATGGCGTTAAGTTCGTGGTTAGCGGAGAAATCTCGCTCATTTACTCCCAAGGAGGTAAGGTTAGAAAAAATCATTTGCTAGTCATTCTTCCCTCGCTTGGCGCGGCAAGCCAAGTTAGGGACATGCTCGGAAAAATAGGGAATTTGAAAGCTGATGGCCGACCGATTCTCGGCATGAACTCAATAGACTTCACTGAGAAAATCATTGAACTCGTGCCTGACGCCATGATAGTGCCGGCACACTGTCTACCTGACTCGGAAAACATACTTACTGATATAGGTGTTCAATCAATAAAAAAAATAAGTAAAGGAAATAAAGTACTATCTCACTCAGGGAGATTTCGTAAAGTTATTGACGTGTTTAAGAGAAAATATACAGGAAAATTAAAACACATAATCCCGTTCTATTTCACAATAGGCGTAAAGACTACTCCTGAACACCCTTTCTTAGCTATCAAGACTTATAAAAAATGTTCGTGGACGAAAGGCACCTGTAGAGAAAAGTGTTCTAAACTTAAAGAGTGCAAGAACAAATATTATTTAGAATACAAACCAGAATGGATCCCTTGCAAAGAATTAGAGGTTGGAGATGTCATTCTCTTTCCCAGAATTACGAAGATAAAGGATAAAAAAATAATTAAAATAAGTGATACCTCTCCAGGCATTGTAAAAAATGATAAAATAAGATTAGATAATTCAAATGCAAAATCAATAAATAATGTCATACGCGTTGATACTGATTTCTGTAGGTTTATCGGGTATTTCTTAGCAGAAGGCTCTATAATGAAAGACGGCATTTCATTAACGTTTAGTGCTAAAGAAAAAGAATACATCAAAGACGTTGAATTATTAATAAAGAAAATTTTCGGGATTGAAATAAATAAAAAACGAATTAAAGGAAATAGTTGTGAAATAATTATTTTCTCTAAAGTTTTAAAAAAATTTTTACACAAATTACTTTACAAAAATGGGCAAAAATCACCTAATAAAAGTTTACCTCATGAATTAATCCTTTTACCCTATAATAAAATAAAACAAATTTTTCTCGGCTGGTGGCGGGGCGATAAAGGATATACCTCCTCAAGGGAACTAGCTAATGCTATGAAACTTATCTGCCTAAAATTAGGTATAATACCTTCCATTAGAATTGACACAGCAGAAGCTCACACGAAAAGAGGCAATCACTTGTTTGAAGGAAGAATTATTGAAGCAAAACAGGATTCACTGTATTTTAGTAACCTTTCTTTTCACGAAGAGTCACTAGATTTATTAGAAGAACCAATATTCCAAAAATTCAAAACAAAAAGAAACACGCGACACGGTTGGGTTGACACTAATCATGTTTACTTGCCAATACTTAAGATACAAGACGAAGATTTCAATGGATTTGTCTACAACCTAGAAGTGGAAAAAGATAACTCTTATTGTAGCGAATTTGCTTGTGTTCATAACTGCTGGACGCCATGGTTTAGCATGTTCGGGAGCATGAGCGGGTTTGACTCCATGAAAGATTGTTTTCAGGACCAGTTGAAGCACGTTTTCGCCGTGGAGACCGGGTTAAGCTCGGACCCTGCGATGAACTGGCGAGTCAAACAACTCGACAACATGACGTTACTCTCAAATTCGGATGCTCATAGTCCTTGGCCTCACCGGGTTGGCAGGGAAGCCAACGTTTTCGATTTCAAAGACTTGACTTATCAATCGTTATACAACGCTATTAAGCGCAAAGACCGTGAAAAGTTTTTGTTCACTATCGAGACAGACCCTGCTTACGGCAAGTATCATTGGGACGGGCACAGAGGTTGCGGCGTGTCAATGCCCCCCGCCGAGTCTAAGAAGTTGAATAAGATTTGCCCGAAGTGTCATTCCAGATTAACTATCGGGGTGGAGCATAGGGTTGAAGAGTTGGCGGACCGTCCGGAGGGCTTCAAGCTTGAAGGAGCAATTCCTTTCAGAAATTTACTGCCTTTGGCGGAAATCATTTCCAAAGCGATAGGTAAAGGCGTGGGCACGAAAACTGTTTGGAGTGCTTACGAGAAAGCTGTTCGCGAACTAGGAGTGGAGTACGGGATACTGTTAGATGTTCCGGAGAATGAGTTGTCTAAGGTTTTGGGTGATGATGTGGCAAAAGCGGTTTTGATGGTTCGCGAGAACAAAGTTCAAATCAAGCCGGGTTTTGATGGGGTTTATGGGGAAGCTGATTTCGGACAAAAACACGAGAAAACTGTTCCTTCAAAACCCGTGCAGAAAGGGTTAAACACCTGGCTCTAAAAAAATTTTTTCAATGTTTGGTCGAGTTCTTGCAGTGCTTCCTCTCCCTTAACGTTCAAATCGTGTTTCAGGCATTGGGTTAACGGGATTCCGAGTTCTTCGCACGCTTTTTTGAGGGCTTGCCAGCTCTCGCTCTTAGGCTTGAAATAACCGAAAACTTTTTCGTACTTGTGAGCTGAAAGATAGTTTTTCACTCTTTGTTTGATTACTTTGATGTACGATTTCTTGACCGCTGGCGTTTCTTCTTTTTCAGGCCAGTCGTAAGAATTGAAAGGGTAATGGTCAGCGAACTCCTCAGGTACCACGCCAGGATTTGAAATAGCGATTAAGTGTAAGTCCCTATACTTGCGAGTAACTCGCTTGATTGCCCTCCAGGTTCGGGAATGCGTGTAAGGCTTTTTGTAAGCGCACGGAACGAACAACGCGTAAGTTTTTGGTGGCTCGTACAAGCGCACGAGATAGTCTTGCCATACTTTAAAGTGCGGGTGCAACAACTGTTTTTTTGTAGCTCCAACAATTTTTTGCTTGGCTGGCTCGGGGAATCGGGGTTTAAAATCAAAATTCGAGAAATCCGTTTGAATTTTTTTGTTTTTAGTGAATGGTTTGACCAACTCTTCGAATTCTCTCTTGTTGAGGGGTTTCCACTCCCCTTTAAGCCATAATTCGTTAATTGGGGCGTTGGCGTGCGGAAAAGTGTTTATGAGCACGATTTCGTCGGCGTGTTTGTCAGCAAATTCCACGCTTTTTTTCAGGCTTTTTTCAACGTTTTTGGCGAATGGAGGGTTGACCAAGATGTAAACCTTAACTCCTGCACCCCACTTCCTGAGAACGCGCGCTGCGCGCAAAAAGTCCTTGTTCGTGAAACCTTTAGCTAATCTCTTTCTAAGCGCGTCATCACTGGTTTCCAAACCCGTGGCTACAGTGAGTTTCAGGCCTTTGAACAAATCCAGTTTTTCCTTGGTTATGAATTCTGGTCGGGACTCAACAGTAATTTTCTTCACTCCTTTCTCCTTAACCAGTTTCACCAAGTACTTGAGAATCTTATCAGAGAACTGTTTCTCATCTAGGACTGAGCCTGAAGCAAATATTTTGACGTGCTTGCACGGCGTGTTCAGCGCTTTGTCTAAAGCGTTCTTGACGCCGTGAATGTCTACTTTTGATTCTAGTCTTCCCCAACCGCAGAAAACGCATTTTCCCCAGGAGCATTTGCCTGATGAGAGAATTAACGTTTTTTCACTCGTGTTTTTTGACTTCATTCAACAGGTCTTCTTTTTGCGTGACACCTATAAATCTTTTGACTTCTTCACCGTCTTTGAAAACAATTATGGTGGGAATGCTTTTCACGCCCATCTTTATCGCTTCTTGTGATTCGTCAACGTTCACTTTTCTGACTTTAGCTTCGCTTCCCAACTCTTTATCTAACTCGTCCATTATTGGTCCCTGAATTTTGCAAGGAGGGCACCAGTCAGCGTAGTAATCAACAATTTCTATCATAATATCACCTCCAAACATTTTTTCAAAAGTTTTTGTGATTCTTTTTTAACAACTTTTTCGAGTTCTTTAGATTTTTTTGAGCAGTAAACGTAATACCTTCCTTTTTTCTGGTCGCAGCACTCGCTCCTCCTATCAACTAAACCTTTTCTGACAAGATTGTTCAAACTTTTTTGTATAACGCTTCTATCCTTGCCTTTTTTTTTGGCTATCTTATTCGCTGTCGTGCACATCCCTTTTTTTATGGCGAACAATACTTCGACGTCGGTCTTATTCAGTTCCATTAATCTTCTGATTTCGTTCATTTCTTCAACCTTTGCTTCGCGATTTCGAGAGCCGCGTCTCTTGAGTACTCTCCTTCCTTTACTCTAGTGAAGACTTCTCTTGTATTGTTCACGATTTTTTCCTTGACTGTTTTGAACATTTGTTCTTCGTCGCCTCCAATGTATTCAATGTATGAGGATATGACTCCTCCTGCGTTAGCGAGAAAGTCGGGTACAACGTGAATTCCTTTATCCTGTAATTTTTTCTCAATTTCTGGATGTATCGGTATGTTCGCTGCTTCCACTACAAGCTTGGCCTTAACGGTTTCCCAGTTTCTTTCATGGATGACGTTAGGTCGCGCTCCTGGAATCAAGATATCGACGTCAAGTTCGAACAATTCCTTGTTACACCTTATTTCTGCGGGGTAATCTGTAACGGTTCCCTTCTCTTTTTTGACGTGGATTAACTCTTTCACGTCCAAACCTTCTGGATCGTAAACCATTCCTTTGGAATCAGATACAGCAACTATCTTCGCCCCTTTTTTTGATAAGAATTGGGCTGTGAAGGTTCCAACGTTTCCAAAACCTTCAATCGCAACGCTCGCCCCTTCCAACTGGATTCCCAAGACCTTGCAAGCTTCTTCAGTGGCTTCAGCCACTCCAAAACCGGTTGAGCCTAGCTCGTGGGGCAGTCCCCCCATGCTTGATGGTTTGCCAGTGCAAGCTTTAGGGTCTTTCAACTCGTCCGCGTAAGCAGCCATCTCCCGCTCCGTGGTGTTCATGTCTGGGCCTGCAACGTACTCTCCTGTTAAGTTCTTGAGTCGTCGAGCGAATGCGCGCAACAGCTTGTCCTTGTCAGCTGTCTTGCTCGCTTTTATCCCTGCCTTTGCCCCGCCGAACGGGATGTTTGCGAGAGCGTTCTTCCAAGTCATGGCTCTAGCCAGGCCGAAAACCTCTTTAACACTTATATCAGGAACTAACCGGATTCCTCCTTTGCCTGGCCCGCGTGAAGTATTATCAATCACTAATACTCCTTCCAAACCAGCTTTGTAGTCTGTGACATAAACAATTTTTTCCGGACCAATCTCATCCATAAAACCTTCAAACTCTTTCATGATTGTGCATGAAACTTGCACAATTATTTAAAGGTTTTGGTTAAGAAAGTTATTTATTTCATCAACCCCATTTATTTATGGATGTATCGCTTGCAAATTGAATCGGATGGAAGTGTTTCTGATGATTATCTGATTGCTAATGAAGTTCTTAAAAATCTTGAGAGTTTTCTGTCAGAGGACTCTCTTATTTTATTAAATCAGCAAGGTAACGACTGGGTTTGGGATGACAAAATCGAAAGTTTGCAGGATTATGATGCGAGTGACGCTTTTGACCTATTGAATCGTTCTTTAGATTTGTATAAGAAAAGTAGTTCTATTTTTGGGAAAGATTTGTTTTTGGCGGTTTTTGTTCCCTCTTTTTCGTTTGGGGTTTTGGGAGCGTCTTATTTTATTCCTAAAGAAATTACTTCGGGTTTAATTGCTTTAAATGCTCTATTATTAGCTTATTATGTTAAGCGATGTTTTGGGATTCAAAGGGCGAAGAAGGAGTTTGAAAAAATGGCCGAAGGTTTACCTGATTTTTCAGAAAGTTCATTAAGGAAAGTTCTTATGCCTGTTGAGGAAAATGAACAGGATTTTAGGAACTTGAGGGATAAGGTTAGAGTTGTTAGTAGTTTAGAGCATTGATTCGATGCCTTGTTCAAGAGTTACTTTTGGCTTCCAGCCAAGCTTTTTTATTTTGGTCGTGTCCGCGACTCTTGGGTGGGGAACGATTTCCTGAGGGTTTTCTGTTATTTCCGCGTTGAAGTCGCCGAGCCGGTTTATGGTTTCGGCCAGTTCGAAGAAAGTTGTTCCCGTTCCTGAGCCAATGTTGTAGGTTCCTGTTGCCTGTTTTTCCATTAAGAACTTCATTGCTTTGACAACGTCTTGAACATGAATTAGGTCTATTTTTTCTCTTCCGTCGCCGAATATGTCAATCGTTCCTTTTCTGGCTTTTTTTATGAAATCTGGCACGATTCTTTCCTGATGTTCTTGGCCTGGGCCGTACCCGTTGAACACTCGAGGAATGCATGTTGGAACCTTGTACTTGGAGCAAAGAGTTTCTCCACGAATTTTTGAACGCGCATAGTGGTGCTCATCCTTCCTGAATGGGGAATCTTCTGTTAAAAGTGTTGGAGAAGTTTCGTACACAAGAGCTGATGAAGAAAATAAGATCCAGGAAACATTGTAAGCTGTGCTCGCCATTAGAACATTTTTTATTCCTGAAACGTTTTCTTTAACTGCGAGTTCTGCTTTTTCTATATTTTCTTTGGGAAAATCTGTTCTATGAGATTTCGCTGCAAGGTGGAAAACGTAGTCAACCTCTTTTGTCGTGTTTATAACGTCTTCAAGTCTCGTGACGTCCATTTCTTTGCTTGAAGGAGTCAGGAGTTCACAACCAGTTTCTAAGTGTTTGGTTAAGTGTCTGCCGATGAATCCGTTCGCCCCAGTTATCAACAATTTTTTCACAAATTCTTAAAATTGGGTTTCTGTTTTAAAAGTTTCGAAAATCGGTAGTGTTAAAAACTGTTTCAGAAACGTTTCTGGCACTGCCTTTAAGGTTTTCACGGCTTTATTTACGGGACACTGTTGTAAGAGTTCCTAACAGGTTATGTAAAGAATCGTTAAGTGAGATTCTTGACGGGAAAAAGGTTTTGGTTATGGAGGACAGTATTAGTAATGGTCAGAGCATAAGGAACGTTATGGATTTTGTTAGTTTAAATGGGGCGGAGCGTGTTTTCGGAACCGCTTTGAGTTACACAACAAGAATTTTTTCAGGCCCTATTAATTGTCCAGAGATTTCTATTGACTCTTATACACCTCTGATTATAAGACTCATTTAGTTTTAGGCATGAACGGGAATTATTTTTTTGAAGTATTTCTTTAGAACTGTTAAGAATTTTTGGTTCATTTTTCTCGTGCCTATCCCGAGTCTGAGCCATTCAGGAAGGTCGTAAGCTACTTTGAGGGATATTTCTTGTTTTTGAAGCCATTCCCTGAGTTTCTCTCCTTTACCGACTTTTATGCATAGAAACGTTGTTCTCGAGTCATGTACCTGCAAGCCGAATTCTCTTATTTTTTCCGCCATATAATTTTTTTCTTCCTTGATTTTCTGCCAGTACTGGTGATAGTATTGTTCGTCTTTTATCGCTGACATCGCTGCTTCGACTGCAAGACTGTTGACCTCGAATTTGAAGTAATTCTTGGTTTTTTCGATTATTTTAGGGTTGGCTATCGCGAACCCGAATCTTAGGCCTGCAAGGCCGTGGGTTTTTGAAAAGCTTCTGAGAACTATGAGGTTATCATACTCTCTTACCCATGGAAGAACTGTTTCGCCGTGATAGTTAAAGTAGCATTCGTCAACGCAGACTAAACAATCGACGCTTTCAATTATTTTTCTCAGAATTGGGAGAGGTGCGTATCCTCCTGTCGGGTTGTTTGGGTTGGATAACCACAGGATTTTAGCGCCTTTGCAGGCGTTGATCACTTTTTCGTAGGGGATTTGAAAATTGTTTTGGAAGCAGTCTACTTTTTCAATGAATACCTTGTTTCTAAGAGCTTGAACCGCATACATTGGAAAATCTGGTTTTAGGACGACAACCTTGTCCCCCTCCTGCAGAAGGTCTTGTGATAGTATTGTTATCAGCTCGTTTGAGCCGTCGCCTACAAGAATCCAGTTTTCAGGATAGCCTGTGTATTCCTGAAGGGTTTGGTAGAGTTTTTCGTAGACGGGGTAATTGTTGACTTTTGAAGCGTTCTTTTTTATTGTTGAAATCACTAGTGGAGAGATGGGGAATTTGAATTCGCACAATCTTAAGTCAAGCATTTAAGGGATTATATTATCGTACTTCGTATTATTTATTTGTTTTGCAGTTTTAACAGCAGTAGAGTTCTTCTGGTTTGCCTGGCTTGTTGCCGAAAGGGTTTCCTGTTCTGCGAATGTTCTGTATCATTTTCTTGTTCTTCGGGCTCTCAAGCATTGACCTTTTTTTTCTAATGATTTTGAGTGCGTCAATCCTGACAGGACAGTTCTCTTTGCAAGCAAGGCAGGCCGTGCACGAGTACAGTTTCTTCCAATTTGTTTCTAATGCGAGCCCTTTTGGCCCGATATAATGGTTTCCAAAACCCGATAGTAATTGCTGGTAAGCCGGGCAATAATATAGGCAGGAACCGCAGCCCAAGCAAAGAAGTGCTTCGCTCAAACCTTTTTTTATCAAGTCTCGTCTCCCATTATCTAAGATTATTATGTGAACTTCTCTCGCTCCCTGCATCCCTGTCACCAATTTTTTCTGGACGTCAGCGGTCTTGCTCGGACCAGATATCACGTTCACGTAAGAAGCCATTCTTGACCCTGTTCCATAAATGGACAGCGCTTTCATGGTTTTCATGGCCTCCTCATTGCTCTCAACTATTTTGTCCAGGCTCGTGATTATCACATGTTTTTCAGGTATGCGGGACACGAGACCTATGTTACCTTCATTCTCCAGTATGAACACGCTTCCTTCACTCGTGACCGCGTTGGCCCCTGTTAACCCGACATCTGCTTCGAAGATTCTTGGACGGATTTGCTCGCGAACCCATTTCACGATGGCTTCAGGGGTGGCCTGAACTTCATCTTTTGTCTTCTCTTTTATTTTCTTCAATATTCGCTCAACACTTATAGCTATGGCTGGCGTGACAGGGTGTTCGGGTTCTTCATCGCACAGGCCGACTAAGTAGTCCCCGCAATCAGTTTCAATGACTTTGTTCTTTATTTTTTTTAGAAGTCCTGATTCCTTGATAACGTTGGACTTGCTCTTCGCAATCCTATCAGAAGGTTTCACTATTTTTTTGAATTGTTTTACGAGTTGAGCGGGTGTTCTAGCATGGTAAACTTGGAACCCGCTGGACTCCAAGTTTTTGACAGCTTTTTTCCACAATTGTTCAAGGTTTTTTATCGCGTTCTCCCTTATTGCTCGGAGTTCGTCCCGAAAAATTTCTTGGTCTATACCTTTCAACGCTTTTTTCTTGTTGGAAGCGTAAACTTTTTTGGCTGTTACGAGTTCTGGAATCATTTGATTACCTCTATCAGTGCTTGACTGAATTCTTTCACTTTAACGGAAGGGTTATCAAGTCTTGCAGTGCATAACGGGCAAGTCGTGACAAGCATTTTGGCACGAGTTTTCTTAGCTTGTTTTAATCTTTCTTCGCTCATCTTGTCACCCAGTTTTTTTCTGTTCGACGCGACTCCTGCTCCTCCACCACAGCATAGGGACTGGGCGTGGTGGTCTTGCATTTCGATTATGGTGTAACCCATTTTTTTAAGAATTGTTCTTGGGTCCTCGTAGAGTTGCGCGTACCTGCCGAGGTGGCAGGGGTCGTGATAAGTTACCCTGCCAGAAACTTTTTTGAGTTTCAGCTTACCTTTCTTTATTGCTTTAAGCACAATAGTTGTTATGTACTCAACTTTCACGCCACGTTTTGGGAAGTGTTTCTCGTATTCTTTGAGCATGCCGTAGCAGGCCGGGCAGTTGGTGATTACTTTTTTGATTGAATAATCTTCGAATGTTTTAAGGTTTTTTTCAGCTAGTTTAAGGAAGTCTTTTTCGTAACCTGCGTTGAGTGGTGGGGACCCGCAACAAAATTGTTGTTCAAGCATGATGAAGTCGATTCCAGATTTCTCTAGAATTTTTTTGTAGTTATCTTCTATTTCAGGATAAACTTTTTTGGTCAGGCATCCAGGAAAATACAGTGTGTTGCCTTTGAAAAGTTTGAACATTTTAGAACCACCCTAATAGCATTCCTATTCCGAGGATTATCATGAATGCTCCGAGAAGGAGTTTCATCCAGTTTCGTTTGCCCATCCTCCACTTCTCAAGTTTTTTCGTGCTCACTCCTACGTAAGCGAGCGCCATTATTATGAAGAGAGGTAAAACGAATATGATATTGTAGAGCATTAAATAAGGTATTGCCATGAAACCTGACCTTGCGAGCAAGCTTAAAATCGCGAGGTACACTCCTCCAGTGCATGGTAGCTCAAACATGGCTACGAGAAATCCCAAAACTATTGCTGCAGGCACGGTCGCTTTTCTTGAGAATTTAGAGATTATTCCTTTTCTGGATTCAGGTATTTTGAGGCTTATTCCTTTCCCGTAGAAGAAGAAATCCTTCACGTTTATTATGCCGAAGATTATGGCTATCCAGGCCGCCACGTTATAAATAATGAAGGTTAGCGAAGTTATTTTTTGTATGACCGTGAAGATCCCAATACCTGCGAGCAAGTACGTTATGAACACTGTTATAATGTAAACCGAACCTATCTTAATTATCTTTCTTCTGGAACCCAGAGAAATTATTGTTGAGAGAAGGAATATCATTACTGCGAAAGCGCATGGGTTTATGGAATCAATTATTGCTGCCGTGATGATTACGAAGAAAGTTAGCTCTTTTTGAGAGCTTGTGGTCCCGCCTTCTCCTCTTGACTGAATCATTCCTGACTGAATGCATTTTTCCACTTGTTCTGACAAGTTATTAATTATTATTCCTGGCCCCTGCAAATAACCTCTTTCCCCGTTACAGGTTATGATTATTAGCGGAACGCCATCATTGATTCCGAACTCGTCTAAAACGTTCAAATACTTCAAAGTATTAGTCTGGTTTCTTGATATTTCAAGTTCTGTCAAGTTGGGAATGTTGTTAAGGATTTGGGATGTTTGAACGTAAGCGCAACCATGGCATCCTAGCAAATGATAGAATTCTATGCTGACCATGTTATCCGCCAAGACTGGCGTGAAAACTAGTAAAAACGTTATTAGTGTTAATTGTTTTCTCATTAAGTATTTCCTTTGGCGTGAAACAATATTTAAATATTTGTTTCAGATATTGAAACTAAGAGTTTTATGAAGGAAGGACTGTTATTGATGACGGTTATCACTGGCCTTGTTTTCTGATAAGAAGAAGAAAACAAAAGATCTGAATCTTTTGTTCTCAGTTTTGTCAGGGGATGAAGAAAAACTGGCTAAAATCTTGGCAGAATAATGGAGGGGTTTTGAAGCAGTCCGAGCTGGTCAGGGTTTCTGGTTTGAGCGGGGTGAAGGTTAGCAGACTGGTTGATAAGATGAGTAAGAAAATTGTTGATAAGGAAACAAAAGGAAAGATTAACATAATAAAATTAAAAGAAGTTTTTCAAAAAAATTTAGTTTAGTCTAAGAATTTTTTGATTATTTCAGCCATTATTTTGAGTTCGTTTGAATCCGCTCTCTTAGCCCTGCTCGGGTCAAGTTCTCCTGCCCCAAATATTGGGATTAAGTGGACGTGCGCGTGAGGCACTCCGAACCCTTCTACTACCACACCTATTTTTTTGGCGCCAGTAGCTTTCTTGAGCGGAACAGCTAATCTCTTGGCTTTCAGGAATAGTTCTGAATACTCCTTGTCTGATAAGTCAAAAATGTATTCTTCATGTTTTTTAGGGATTACCAGTGTGTGCCCAGGGTTCAGCGGGTTAGCGTCTAGAAAAGCCAAGTGTTTGTCATCTTCCCACACTTTATGCGCAGGGATTTCATCGTTTATTATTTTGCAGAAAATGCAGTTCATGGCATTTAATTATAAGTGGTCAGGTTATAAAATTTTTTATAAATACCTATTCTTTATTGTTATCATCATGAATTTTGAAAAATTATCTAAAAGAATCAATGAATTGGAGAACAAAGTCAGGCAAAAATTACCTCACGACCATCCGCAAATCATTTGCGCTTTGAAAGCGGTTGAAGAACTCGGCGAGGTCTCCGACCTTCTGGTCAGGAAATGGGTTGGGAGCCGAAAAGGAAAAGAGTTAGGGGCTGAAGAATTCAAGCAGAGGCTCGGCGAAGAGTTAAGTGACGTCATCATTCCTTTAATTCAAATAGCAACTTTTTATGGTATTGATTTGGAAACAGCTATTGAAGAAAAAATAAGTGTGCACTTTAAGAATTGGGATTAACAAATGTTTTTAAAACAAGGCAAGTAATTAAAAAAGTAAATGATACTCCTCGAATTGAAAGCCCGGGACGCTGGTGGCAGGATTTGCAAAGCCATAATAAATGGTAAAGAATTGGAGACTCCTGCGTTCTTACCCGTTATTAACCCGAGAATTGACACGATTCCCGTTAAAGAATTGAAGGAGTTGGGCGTTCAAGCCTTGATAACTAATGCTTATTTCTTGTTGAAAAATCATGAGGACGAACTGAAAAAGGGGGTTCACGACTTCTTAGGTTTTGACGGTGTAGTAATGCTGGACAGCGGAGCTTTCCAATTGATGCGTTACGGCAGCGTGAACGTCACGAACCGTAAAATCATTGAGTTCCAGAAGAAGATTAAGCCAGACATTGGAGTAATCCTTGATGTGCCGGTAGCAAAACCTTCTCGAGAGGATTTCGAGCACGGGGTTAAAGAAACTTTAAAGCGCGCCAAGGAATGGAAAAAATTGGGTAAAGGAAGCGTTAACTGGGCTGGACCAGTGCATGGAGGTCCTTATGAAGACTTGTTGAAAAAAAGTGCTGTGCAAATGAGCAAGCTCGGCTTCGACATGTATTGTGTGGGCTCGCTCGTCCCAGCCATGGAAGAATATGATTTCAAGAGGATGGTTGACCAAGTTATAACCGCTAAAAAGAATTTGCCGTCCAACGTTCTGGTCCACGCTTTCGGCGCCGGACACCCCATGGTAATGCCCTTACTCGCCCTGCTCGGAATCGACTTGTTTGATTCCGCGAGTTACGCCATATTCGCCAAGGAAAATAGGTACATAACTGAAAGAGGAACTATTAAACTGAAGGATTTGCGAGAATTTCCCTGCAACTGCCCTTCCTGCTTCAACAAGAAGCCTGAAGACTTAAAAGAGCCGGGTTTAGCGAGGCATAACTTGTATGTTATCTTGGCGGAGGTTCGCAGGATTAAACAAGCAATCCACACTGGAAGGTTGTGGGAACTCGTGCTGGAAAGAGCCATGGTTCACCCTGCTTTGCTGGAAGCCACCAAGCATGTCTTGGAAAATCATTACGAATACTTTTTGGATAAGGACCCTTTGACCAAGCGAAAAGCTTTCTTTTACGCTGGAGAGGTTTCGAGCTACAGGCCAGCCATCGTCAGAGCTAGCCAAAAATTTCCTGGCCAAGTGCCTTCAGCTTTAAGGATTGTTTATCCTTTCGGCCAGTTTGAAGGAGAACAAGTGTTCGATTTTGATGACGAGTTGTACACCGAACTGGAAACTTTGCGTTTAATAGGGGATTATTGGTTCGGCAAAAGTGCAGGAAAAAAATTGTTTCCCAAAAAGTGTTGGATAAAGTACACTCGAACTGGCAGGATTCACCAAGTCTTTCTAAATGAAGATTTGTTAGGAGTGCTTAGGACGAGTGACGGGTACTTCGCTCTGCACAGGGCGGGCGCGTTGAGGTTGAAGACTAAATTGAAGAAAGTTGTTGTCAAAAAAGACGCAGAATCCTTCGTGCTGGAGGGCAGGAACGCGTTGGCTAGGTTCGTGAAAAAAGTTGGTAAAGGGGTTTTGCCAGGGGATAGCGTGCTGGTCACGAATTCTCGCGGCAAATTTTTGGGGGTGGGTGAAGCCCTGCTTAACAGCGAGGAAATGCTGGAATTCAACTACGGGAACGCTGTCAAAGTCAGGGAAGGTTTTGAGAAACCTGTGTGAAAATCTAATAGAAGAAAATAAAAAGAAAGAAAGAGATAACGTTTTATCTGATTCTTATTAGTTTAGTACTTTCCGAGACCTGCCCCTGCTGGTGACACGTATTGCTGTCCGTGTAATCCTGCACAAGGATCGTTCTCTACTTGCTGGATGATTGCAAAAGCTCCCCAGATTACTTCACCGATTTCTACGCCATCTGCTGTGTACCACACACTATCTGTCTTTACAGCATCTGCTGGGACTGCAACAATCTTCACAAAGTAGTTCCACTTGCAAGTCTCACCATTCAATTCGTATTCCCCGCTCTGATGGTTAGTCAACCAAGCGCCTGAACCGATATAACTGTCGTAGCCATAGTATCTATCCAACAAATCATTATCGTCACAATCTTTGTTGCTTAACCACGCGTCGTTCCATTTCATGGCCAACTTAACGTCTACATACTGTTGGCACCACTCAGCGTTCCTGTACGCGTCACAGTAATATCCGTTAAACATGTTTCCTTGGTAGTTGTATCCCCACTCGTCGAAACCAGTTGTGATTACTCGTCCATCTGATGTTAACAAAGTCCCGTCTTGAATGGTTGTGCATGATTTTGCTGTTCCTTCACCGTGTTTGCCTTTATCGGCAGAAACAACGCCAATAGCTGTTAGCATTACCAAGCCAAAAACCAAACCTGTTAAATACAAAAAGTTTTTTTTCTTTTTCATTTGATATAACCTCTATTAATTGGTATATCTTTATCTGTATGACCTCTATTAAATTAATTTGTATAATTCTTACCAATAATGAATTAAGATTAAGTCATTATTTAAAATAAAAAAAAAATTAAAGAAAAGAATAATTAATTTTATTCTTCTTCTGCAAAAGCTTTAATTGCTTCAATGTTTTCAACGATTAACTTGGCTTTTGTTTTGCCGAAACTAAAAGGGTACTTTGAGTCGTTGTCTCCTTTTAAAACAATTAATTTATGTCCTTTGTATTCTGAAAACTCAACTGGCATCCTAATTTTTAGCATGAAATCATTTAAAAAACTTACTGAGGTTTAGCCGATTTGGCTCATTAGGCTTATTATTGATTGCAAGGACGCAATTATTCTAAAAAATTGTGTTGGTGGCTCAACCCTGACTTTTCCTGTTAGGATTCCGTTGAGCATTGAACCGAGAATCTTAATCATTACTGCGGGTCCTGGCCCGTCTTGCGGTCCTCCAAAACCTCCTTTCTGCTCTTCCCAGTGAGGTGTTTCCGTGCGGACGCCCTCAACTTCTTTTGTCTGGGTTTCGATTATGTTGTAAAGGAAGTCGAATTCAATGGATATCGTGGCGTCTGGTGAGTCTTCAACAGTCATTTTTTTGACTTCCATTATTATGTCTGGATTGATTTTCATGACGACTTGCGCCATTGTTTCGTTCCCGTCAACTAGTTTCAGGCCAATGTTCGCTTCTCCTCCGAAAGAATTGCTTATGCTTTTTATCACGTTGTAAACTTCTTCGTTGTTTCTTATTTCCTCTCTTTCCTCATAAGTTGGTCCTTCAACCATTCCTTCGCCTAGTTCTTGGTCAAAGTTTTTCTTGAATTCTTGTTTTATCATCTCTTTAGTTGGAAAAATCCATACTTGCATGTAGGCGTGTGGAACTGTTAGTTCTTCGCCAAAAGCTGTTGTGGACTTCCACTCCTCCCAAACTTTTATGCTTCCGAACTCGTTGCTCCCTTCAGCAGTTATCAAGTTGAATCCTTCAGGCCAGCTATCTTCTTCCAAGCATTCCGTAGTTGTGTGAGCGATTCGTTCAGTGTTTCCCATGAGCCTGCCGTAAAGTTCGCCGAACCCTCTCATGTGTTTATCCCAATCATCAAGTGAGCCGCTCACGTATTCGTTTAAGAACCATTGCACGAACTCGTCGTTAAAGTCTTTTTCAAGCTCTTTTCTTTCTTTTAGCAAGTTGTCTAACTCTATTTGACACCAGTCCTTCATGGATTTCATCATTTCCTGATCCCTGATTTTTTGGAGTTCTCCGAGTTTTGGGTCTGAGCCCCACGCGTCAAAGAAAGCTCCTGCCCATTTGTCACCATTTGACATTGATGAGCATTCAGCTCTTAGGAGTAATTTAGCTTTTTCCTCTGTCCACCCATCTGATTGTTTGCACTCGAACGTGACCATTCGTCTCCAATCACACCTGGGTGATGGACAGTCAGAATCTGTTTCGCACATTTTTTCTCCGCATTCTGAAGTGCTTTCGCACCCGTCAAGCCAGTCCCCATTACAATCGTAGAATCCTTCAACACAGTTGCACTCCCCCATTTTTGGGTCGCATTGTTGGTTAGGCATGGTGCATTCTCTGTCAGCGCACGAGTCAACTGTTCCTCCACAGGTCACGTCGTTGCTTTCGCAACCATTATCATAATTATTATCGCAGTCAAAGTGTCCTTCCCATTTCTTGCACCTGCAAGTACCTTCCATGTCGTCGCAGCGCATTCCTTGCGAGCAGTCAGAATCTGTTTCGCACTTGGTTGTACAAGTCTTAAACTCCCAGTTACACGTCTCGCCTTCGGAGCAATCGTCAGGACTTTCACAAGAAGTTGTGGACACCGAGGTTATCATTCCTGTTATCGTGCTGAAAAAGTTTTGGACGAAAACTACCCCTCCCGTAATAATGTTTAGAGATTCTTCTTGAGTAGTTGTTTCATTATTTTCTTCTTCTGCGGCAACTTCAACAACCACGTTTTCTCCAGTTGATTGGTTCTCTTCACTGACTGTTTCTTCAACCACCACGTTTTCTTCGCTGGTCGCGTTCTCTCCTTGGGTAACAACAACGTTTTCGGTTTGTCCTTGCGTGCCGTTTTCAACAATCGTCTGATTCTCCTCTTTTGTTCCTTCTATTGTAACATTGCCTTCTCCTCCGGTTCCATTTATTGTAACCTTGTTTTGTTCTTGTGTGGCGTTACCTTCGGGTTCGTAAACCACGGTTTTTATGATTTCTTTGGATTGCGAGCAGTCAGGGTCTTCCCAATCAATCAGGAAGTCGCAGTCGTCGTCAAAACCGTTATCGCAGTCCTCGAAGTCTTTGCAAGTTTTTTTGAAGCACGTGGAGTCCGTGCTTTCGCAAGTGCCGTCATGGTCGCAATCGTAACGTCCTTCTATACACTTGCATTCTCCTTCTGTTGAACAATAAGCGTTTTCCAGACAACCGGTTTCAGAACACGTTTTTTGGCCGCATGGAGTTGTTGATTCACAATCCCCTCCTTCATCGCAGTTGTAGAATCCTTCGTTGCACTCACAACCGTTTTCGGTGGGTTGAGCGTTTTCTCCGCAGTAGAACTCTCCTTCTACTTTTATGGAGCAGTCTTCGCAGTCCGGGTCGTCGCAGTCCCAATAACTGTCCCCGTCGTCGTCCATCCCATTATCACATATCTCGTTTCCTCCAATGGCTGAGACGCAGGTTAAGGTTTCTGGACTGCAGTATTCTTTGTCCGCGCACTGGGTTTCTTTTGACTGGCACCACGTATTGTAGTGCGTTTCTGATTCTGCGAATATTTCTTTTTCCGCAATAGTTCTTGTTACAGAATTGTATTCAGGGTTTTCGACGAATTTTTCGAACAGGTTTCTGGCTCTTGACTCTCTTTCGTTGAAGTTCTGCTCCCTCTCGTCGAAGTCCTTGTTATCATTAGTTTTCCTGTCTATCATGTCATTAATCATCCATAACTTGTCTTGGGTTTCGAACATTTTCTGCAGTGTTTGTTCTTCGTTTCCTTGGAAGTTTTTCAGACTTGTTAGAAGGTTTTCGAGTTCTGTCCACAGTTCTTCAACCGTTTTTTCCTCGTATATTTTAAAGTCTGGTCTGTCTTTCTGCATTTCTGGAAAATCTATTTTTCTGTCAATTCTTGGCTCGAGTTCGAATCTTATGTTTTTCCACTCGCATTCACCGCACAGGTTGACCCTTAAGATGATCCATAGGTCTCCTGCTTGTTTCATGGTTCCTTTCCATTCCGAGACAGATTCTTGATATATTTCCGCGTCTGGGAATAGGTCTTTGAGTGTTTGAACACAGTTTTCCCTGTTGTCTTCCAAATAGTTTGAAAGGGTTTGAGAGTTTTGAGCCATGAGTTGAGCTGTAGTTGAAGGGTCTTGGCCGTTTAAGTAGAAGTTTTCAAATGAGGATTTGACTTCGCTTATCATTGAGTCAACGTTGAAAGAGTATTGTTTTTTGAACCAAACATTTATTTGAGTGTGGTAAAAAAGTTTTTTCTCATTATTTGAGTCTATTATCATTATTGGGTTGGCTTCGAAAACAAGTTTTATTTGTTCTCCTGAATAAATTATTTTTTCCCATCTCGGAACCCTTTCTTCGAGGCGCACGTCTTGTTCCTTGTTTATGACCCAAACCCTATCTGTTTTCTGGTTTGGCGGTCCGAAAAGGTTTTCAAGGGTTTCAACAGTCATTGCTTGGAATCCTTTTTCTTCTTCGATTTCAATGTCTTTGGTTCCTGTGACTTGGTTCACTTTTTGCTGGATGAAGTTTAGCTGTATTAGGAGTTGAGTGTATGTTATATCTCCTTTTTCGTAGGAAAGCCCGAATTCTGATGCCGTGTTTATGAGGCTTGTCACTTCAGAGGAGGATGCTAGAACTGGGGTTATAATCAAAACGCTTAATATTAGGAGTATAGTTTTTCGAAACACTTTCTAGGAATAGTATTATTAAGTTATAAATTTTTTCATTAAGTTACAAATTTTTTCTAAAAGCTGGCTTTGCTCATAAAAATGTGGTTTTATGAGCAAGAACAAGGAATATGCCTAGCTTGATATAAAATGTTTTTTGTATGGCAGTGTGATAAACATAAAAGGTTAGTATTCTTGCTTGTTTTTCTAATCCCTGTTCCTGCATTCAAAGAAAAATGTAATTTGAGTTCTTAAACAGTACATAATAAATTCATCAAACGATTTTTTTAAAATTTTTTATTTCCTTGTCTAGTATTTCCTTATCTTATATTTTCTTGTCTTGACGAATTTGTAGGCTCCGATAACAATTAGTGATAGAACTAACACCAGTAACACAAATGTTGGCATGTCTTCTATTACCATACCTTCTCCTATCCCGGTTATTGCGGTTGCCATCCCTGTTAATCCCCGCCCCCCGTCTTGTGGTGGCGTTATTATTTTGTCTTCTATGCCCATTTCTTCTGGCTCCTTAGTTAGTATTTCTTTTTCAATCTTTTTTTCTGGTTCTTGCTTTGGAGTGTATTCGCAGGCTTGAGTTTGTTGTGTTATTGCAAAACAATTATTCAAATCCTCGCAAATCTTGGTTTGATATCCTGTTTCATCGCACTCACTCCATTCAGAGCAGTTCCAGTTTGCAGTACACGTTGGTGAGAGAACTGTTACTCCGCCAGAAGGCGTTGTGGGTATAACCCAAGAGATGTTTATCTCTTTGGTTGAGAATGTAAGACAGAAACTAACTATTTTTGTTGTTTCGTTATAAGTGAAAGTTATTGGGTTATCATTAACTTTAATTGAGTGAGGTTCTCCTTTTTCCGCGTAGATATCGAAGCATTTTTTTCCTGACGAAGTTGCTTGTAAATTAATATTTTCGCCATCAGAAGTTATGGATTGGATTGTTACATTAGATTCAGGAATTATTACATACCCTTCTTTGGTTTCTACGTAAATCAATTCTTCACCGGGTGGAATTGTCCTATTAACGGTTACGTTATTGGGTAGTGTAATCGTTGTAGTAATATTTTGTGAAGTTGGGTTGGTTGTATTGTAGGTTATTGGTTCTACAGTTTCATCGTCTTTTAGAATGTATTGTTCTATAACGTAGGTGTAGTTGCCAACAGAATTCTCTGAGGTGGTTAGAATTAAAGTGGTTCTGTTATCGGTGCAAA
>JAAOXT010000018.1 GCA_018221045.1 Nanobdellota archaeon
ACGCTGGGAGCAGGATTTGAACCTGCGCGTCCGTGAAGACATCAGCTTACCCGTGTTCTTTCTTCGTCAACGTTTTTTCGTTATTATTTTTTCTTTCGTGAACGTGCTCAAAAAACTCAGGTTTTTTGGCACCTCGGAAACTATTGTTTCCGTTGGTTTCTTTTTTTTATCTGTGTTCGGTTATTCGAGGCTGACGCGTTAAACCGCTCCGCCATCCCAGCATTAAGAACTGTTTTAACGGTTTTATTTTAAAAACTTGATGATACATTAGAAGCAAAACAAAAACCTTATAAAACGTTCACCACTTTATGGTAGTGAATATTTATGGTTTATGGACAAGTTTTTGATAGGTGCACAAAGCTATTAGAAGAAGCAGTGCAGAACCATTCCCTTCTTGAAAAGGACAGGGATTTATACGAATCGGCTTACACCATTCTAAAAACCTGTCAAGTCAATTTCTTAAGCAAAGTTGAAAACGTGGAAGAAACTTTAGAAAAAAGTAACAAGACTCTAACAAGCTTTGAAAAACTATTGGATAAAAGTCTTATTTCAAAGGTTGAAGCCCTCATAATCTAAAAAGAAAATGGATAACGATTTTTTAGCAGACCCTAAAATTTTAGAAGGCAAGCCAGACAGTATTGAAACGTTTCTAGAAGTGGTTAAAGCGTTAAAAAACAAAAAGATTCCTGAAAACCAGAAAACTGTCGAATCATTTATTGAAAAACACGGGTCTTCAATCACCCCTAATCCTGAATTCACTTACGGGCAATTAGTTGAAGCTGTTAACAACAACTTCACGTACATACTGGACTGCCCTTCTTGCTTCCTTGGCAGGAAATTGGAGTAAGGTATATAACCAACTTTAACCCTTTCTAATTATTGTTATGGTTCACCAGATTGTCCTAGGAAGAAGGTCAAGTGAAATCGAGAAATGGGGTACTGACGCGGCAATCCTGATAGGCAAGCAGTACATTACTATGGGCAAAAACGTCAGCATGGCCAACGAAGTCTTAATGGATGTTAACCGCCCCCACCTTGTTTTGATAGCTGGAAAGCGCGGAAGCGGAAAATCTTACACGATGGGAGTCCTAGCTGAAGGAATGACATCCCTGCCCAAAAAAATTGCTGACAACCTAGGCATACTAATTTTTGACACCATGGGTATTTACTGGACCATGAAATACCCCAACCTGCGGGACGAAGAACTGCTTTCAAAGTGGGGTTTGAAACCAGAAGGTTTTGCGGACAAAGTCAAAGTCTACGTTCCAGAAGGAAAATACAAAGAAGCCGTTAAAAACGGTCTGCCTGTTGACAAGCCGTTCTCCATAAAAACTTCAGAACTAACTGCTAACGACTGGTTGATTACTTTGGGGGTTGACCCGCTAAGCCCAATCGGAATCACTGTAACAAGAACTGTTTCCAGGCTGAAAGAGAAAGGAGATGATTACGGGGTCGAAGACATCATCTCCATGATACAAGATGACTCGAGAGCGGAAAGAACTGAAAAAGACGCTGCAGAAAACTTGTTTCAAAGCGTCAAATCATGGGGCTTATTCTCCAAACACGGAACCAGGATAAGCGAGATCGTCAAGAGAGGTGAAGTCTCAGTGCTCGACATTTCCATGTACGCTGGAGCCAGCGGGACTTGGAGCGTCAGGGCTCTCGTGATAGGACTAATATCTTTAAAGCTTTTAGAGGAAAGAATGAAATCCAGAAAACTTGAGGAGCTTCAAAGCATTGAGAAAGGATGGTCCTTATTCGAAGATGAAGCAACGCTTAAAAAAGAGCACGTGCCTCTCGTCTGGCTGTTCATAGACGAGGCCCACGAATTCCTTCCAGCGGAAGGGAAGACTCCGGCGAGCACGGCACTGATAACTGTTATCCGGGAAGGCCGTCAGCCAGGGGTCAGCGCGGTCCTGGCAACCCAGCAGCCCGGCAAAATCCATTCGGACGTGATAACTCAATCCGACCTTGTCATTTCTCACAGGTTAACCGCGAAAAGAGATGTGGATAGTCTGGGCGCCATAATGCAATCCTATCTGGCCTCGGGACTGATAGGTTACCTTAACGCTCTTCCTAAAATGAGGGGGTCAGCAGTTGTTCTTGACGATAAACTGGAAAGAGTTTATCCCATCCAGATTAGGCCAAGGTTCACTTGGCACGGCGGGTCCGAGCCTCAAGCAATACCGATAATCAAAAAAATATGAAAAAGGAGGTGATGAAAAAAAAATGGCGCTGTTCAAAGAAAAAATAACGTTATCCCAATTAATGACTTTTATGTGGGCAGGGTTTTCGCTAATCTTCTTTATCATAATGCATTACCTACCAGAAGCGATGAGAACAACAGAGTACTACGCGAACATATTGTTCTTTTATTTGGCTATAATGTTCGGTCTGACCTGGAATTTTATGATTAGATTAAAAAAATAAAAAAATCTTAAACTTTTTTCATCATTTTTAATAGTTTTAAGTAGCCATCAACTTTTTTCTCGCCAGATATTTCATTCTCATCGTAAACCTCAATAATTCCTTTTTTATCCAACCCCAAAATCTTACTCCAATCCACGTTTCCTTCACCAATAGGCGCGCCATGGGTTTCCCCGTCGCTGTCAGCTAAGTGCATCCAAACAACTCGTTTGCCTAAAGACTTAACCCATTCCATCAAGTAATCGTTGTCCTTGCAAACCATGTAAGCATGGCAAACGTCAAAAACGAGTCTCGGGAAAGGAGAAGACAGCATGTCTTTTTTCGTGCGAAAGTAATGGTGAGTCAGGTTCTCAATCATTACCTTATCACTACTCAAAGACTTCCATAAACTCGTCGTGTCTTTCATGGTTTTTAATGGGTGAATCACGACGCCGTGCAAATCGTTTTTCTCAGCTAGTCTGATGCACATCTTGCAAAGTTTCAAGTTCAGTTTCTTATGCTTATTCCTATCAAACCCTACTGGTTGGTGCAGAACAACGTGTTTTGAAAAAGTTTTGACTTCATCAACAGCTTTTTGAATGCAGTCCTCTGAATCAGTTTTCCTCAAAAAGAACTCGTAGCAATCTAATGGAGCAAGTTTTTTCCGCCAACAAATTTCTGCTTGACTAATATCTGACTTGAGACCTAAAAGCATGAATTCTTGGTTGAAGTTATTTCTATTTAAGCGTTTGGCACTAGTGCGAGGTTTATCTCAGAATTCGTGTCGTACAAAACCCTTTTTTCTTCCTCTATTTCTTCCAGTCGCGCAGTAATTGTCCGGAATAATTTTTTGTTCAAGGATTTCGTCGCGCTGTCAAGAAATTTTTTCAGCGAGCGTTTTTCGTGGATTATTAATTCAATGATTTTCAGAACCTTTGTTTTAAGCGATTTCATGTAAGCCGGGTCGTCAGCCCTTTTTAAGCATATGAATTGTTTCAAAAAAGGGTCTACCTCTCTAATTTCATGAGTCAATAATCTTTGGATGAGAATGTAATGTTTTATGTTCATCGCCCCAGTTCCATATCTCTGCTTGGTGTTAATCATTGGTTCGTGCATGCCAATTATAACGTCGCATAATTCTTTCATGAAAAAGTTAAGTGTATGGGAACGTTTTTAAAAAAGGTTAGTGGTTGGCCGATTTGTCCTTTAATCATTTACTCTTAAAAAGTTCTCTCATCGCCCCGAAAAAAACGGTTGAGAGCACGTCCCTCTTTTTTGGCAAGCTGGTCATGAATTCTCTGAAGCGCTCGCTCTTAAAGAAGAATAGTGAGGACACAACTGTTATGAACACGATGTTAGCTGAACTTACTTTCTGTTGCAATTCAAACAGGATTTGAACGCCTCCCCCCAACGCCACGCCTATTGACACTGAATGGAATAAAAGAACTAGTCCCAACGAAAACAAAACAATGTTTTCAGGATTTATTCTTTTAATTTTCATTCTTCCTATAAAAGTCCCAACTGTTTTCGCTATGAAGAAAAACATGACTAGTGTTATAAGCAGGTCTGATACGAACGCTCCCATCATCGTGCTCACCGTTAAACCAGCTATTACTTGATAAATGAAATAAATGTAATACATGCAAAGGATTGTAACAAAAACGTTGTTTTTCTCTTTTTTCGCGAAAACGTTTATCATGTAAAACATGAATAAGGCGAAAGTTATTCCGAGGAAGGTTGTGTAAGGGTCTATGCTGGCCAGACAATAATAACCCGCAAGGCTCGCGAGCACGATGAGATTGAACACGGGTCTGAAAACAACTCTTCCTTTTTCCTCGCCGAAAAAAAGTACGAAACCCCCTATTGAAGACATGAAATCCCTGATTAAAACAAAAAATATTAAGTCTGTTAGGAATCTCGTGGCGTAAACGCTTAATTGCGCGAAGGGAAGAAGTCCTGCGTAAACTGGCTGGACAGATTTTATGATAAGGAAAAGCGCTGTGAAATAAAATAGTTTGGTCCAAAAATAGTCTTTTTTTGATTTAATGAAAACAATGCTTGTTATTATTAACGTGAACGCGAACACGATTTCAATATCGAATGATGGTCGTGAAAAAAATGCTGTCATAGTGGTTGTGAGCGCTAAGAAAAATGCGATGAGAGTATAAGTCCTCAAATTTTTGCTCAAGAGAACGTCAAGACCGCCAACGATTATGTTGCGAAGATAGGAGTAAAAGTTTCTTTCAACAAGTGAAGCCATCCACTACATTAAGAGTTTTTTCTGATTAATAACATTTTAGTCGAAGTGATTTACGTTACAGTGCTCTTTATAACCGCACCATTTGCAAAGAATGCTCGGTCGCGGAGCAAATTTTTGTCTCATCACGTTTTTCCTGAATTCTTTAATCCGTTGAGTGAGAATCGCTACTTGTTGAGAACTCACTGATTCCATGATAAGCGTGTCAGAACCGGAGAAATAGATGGCCCCGTACTTCACAGGTTTTTTCAGGAGGAGAGAACCGTCCAAAAGTTTTTTGTAAAAAGCGAGTTCCTGCCTGTAATAATCATAGTTTTTTGAGTTGTATTTTCCGGTTTTCAGGTCAAGAACGACTAATTCGTCATCATAGTTTAGGTGAACCCTGTCCACGATTCCGAACAGTTTGTCGTCGTGATTGTGAACCTTGGTTTCAACCATGACGGGTTTGAAATATTTCAGTGGATAATCTTTTTCCAAGCTTTTCTCCCAGCGCTTCTTCTCAAAGCCAATAACGTTTTTCACGTGCCCGAGCACTTCTTCGCTCACGCCTTCAGGGAGTTTAATGTAAAGCCCTTCTTTGCGAATCTTAACGTTCGCGTGAAAGTTTTCCATGAAATCGTGAACCGCTAACCCTCTAAGCATGAACTTGTTCGGCGGAACAGTGATTCCGTCAACGTAGTGAAGTTTGAATTTGAAAGGGCATTGCTCGTAAGTTCCTAGCCTGCTCTTGCTAACATAATCTTCAGCTAAGGTAACGTAAACATCGTCAGTCATTGGTGTGCGTCAAGAAGAATTAGTTCTCCCCTAAAAAACTTTTTGGGAGTTCTTCCAGTTATCCTTAAAAAAGTTGAAAAACTTTTAATGTAAGGAATGAATATCGTTTCATGGAACGTTAACGGGATAAATGCTTGCTTAAGGAAGGGTTTGCTTGAATTCATTGAGAAAGAGAAAGCGGATTTTTATTGTTTTCAGGAGATAAAAGCTTCCCTTGACAAGATTCCTGAAAAACTTAAGGTTTTGAAGGGTCTCCATTCTTTCTGGTTCCCTGCTAAGAAGAAAGGTTATTCTGGCGTGGCAGTTTTATCCAAAAAAAAGCCTTTGGCAGTGGTGAAAGGGATGGGTGTTGAAGAGTTTGACGATGAAGGAAGGGTTTTGACCCTTGAGTTCAACGACTTCTTTTTAGTCAACGCTTATTTTCCTAACGCTGGTGACGGCTTGAAAAGACTGGATTTCAAGCTCAAGTTCAATAAAGCGTTCCAAAAATTTGTTGAGAAGTTAAAAAAACCTGTCGTCATCGGCTCCGACTTTAATGTTGCTCACGAAGAGATTGACTTGGCTAACCCTAAGCAGAACGAAGGGCGTGCGTGCTTCACGGAAGAAGAGAGGAGCTGGTTCGGCAGGTTCCTGAAAGATGGTTTTGTCGATTCTTTCCGCGAGTTCGAGAAGGGAGGTGGTCATTATTCTTTCTGGACTTATCGTTTCAAATCGCGTGACCGGAATATTGGTTGGCGGCTGGATTATTTTGTGGTCAGCGAAAAACTGAAGAGAAAAATGAAGAACAGTCTCATCTTGAAGAACGTTATGGGCTCGGATCATTGCCCAATCCTCCTAAAAATTAGATGACGATCCCTAGTTCTTCGAAACTTTTTTTGAGTTGTTCAATGTTTTTGAAATGTATTGCTGTCAAACCAAGTTTTTTGGGCGTGTCAAAATCGTTTTCTTTATTGTCCCCGATCATGAGTGTTTCTTCGGGTTTGAAACCAGTTATGTTCAGTAACTCATGGTAAACTTTTGGGTTTGGTTTTTTCAGGTCAACTATGAATGAGAAGAATGGGTAGTCGACGAGTTTCAACAATTTTTTCTCAAATGGTTTTATGGAGTTTGGAGTGCTGTTGGATAAGAGGCCGATCTTGTAGTTTTTCTTCAGTTTTTTCAGCAAAGGAATTGTGAAGTCGTAAAGCTTGGCTTTTGACTCCGCGTCCACCCGTATTTTCATAATCTTTTCAGCTTTTTGTTTAGGAGATCCGACGGCTTCGCATAAAACTTCGTAACCCTTTATTGAATCGTTGTAAATACAGGTTTGAAGGGTTTTTTCGAAAGTTTTCTTAAACTTTTTAAAAGACATTTTTGGCTTTAGCTCTTCGTACATTTTTCTTGTGGAATGGTATGGCACGTCCCTGTAAGCAAGGGTTCTCCACAAGTCAAAAACGATGAGCTTAATCATAAATAATTAATACTAGTTGAAGTCATTTATCTTTTTATGGAATGCAAGAAAGAAGAGAACCTTGAGTTCTGTAATTGTTCTTATCCTTGTGAGAAAAAGGGTTTGTGCTGTGAGTGCATCAAATATCATAGGGAGCTGGGAGAGTTGCCTGCGTGCTATTTTGACGACGCGACAGAGAAGACTTATGATAGAAGCGTTGAAAAATACTTAAGTTCAAAGAAATAAATTTTTTTTCTTCTAACCTCTAAACAGTCCTGCGAGTGCTTGGAACCCGTCAAAACCGGGTATGGGAAGCATGTTGAACAAGAACAGCCAAAAATTGATTTTTCCAAACATGTGAACCATCATAAACTGGTCAGGCGTATTCAACAAATGCTTATCCACCAACACCCTTGAAACAAGGTAAAGTGCGAGATTAACCAACGGCCCTGCCAACGCTATCAAAGAGAACGCGATTCCCGGAACGTTTCCAGAAATGCTCACGTAAGCAGGAACCATGAATACCGGGAAGTTCATGTAACGCAAAGCCACTCCCATGGCAAGACCAAAATAATTAGCGTTGTAAACCGCCGTGGCCCCGAAGTACATTGCCACGAACTTGTGCCCTAACTCGTGCAAGATTATGGCTGCCCCGCCGATAATGGCTGAGCGAATAAAATCTTCTCTCCTGTTCCCTGTTCCAGGCAGGATTCCTTGAAACATGTAGCCAATGGCTAACGCGGTGACTATCATTGCAAAGATTTCGCTGATAAAAAACATTTTGGAGTTCTAATGAAATAAGTCGTATTTAACAGTTTTTCTTGTTTAAACTACTTTGAAACCTTTTTTCTTTAATTCCCTAACAGTTGTTAACTGTATTTTATTGAAAAGTTCCGTGTTAGACACTTTTGACAATCTTCTGTCCTGATAAAAAGACACTTCCACCCTAATCTTTTCTAAATTAACGTTAAGAATTTTTATTCCCGGCTCTTTCTTCTCCGAAACCCCTTCAATCTTTTTCAACGCTTTTTTGAGGTGGGCGAAAGCCTTCTCTATTTTCGGCGAGTTAACCAAAGTGATCTCGAAATGTCTTCTGAGAACGTCGAACCGCGTTTTGTTCACGACAACCTTGCTCAAAACTATTTGGTTGGGGATCACTACGCCCTCACCGTCAACGGTTTTGAGAAGCGTGGAAGTAATGTTTATGTCCCGAACCCTTCCCTCATACTTGTTTTCAACGCTGATAACGTCGCCGAGCCTGAAAGGCTTGTAAACAAATATCATGAAACCAGCCAGCACGTTTGAAACAACGTCTTTCATCGCGAAACCAATGGCGAAACCAGCTATCCCCAAGCTGGCGAGCGAAGCAACCATCACGTCCTGCAAGCCGAGCAGTGACAAAGAGATTAAGGTTATAACTGTTACGTAAATTATCACAAAAAATTTTTGGGCAAAGGATATGGCATCAGCGTTAAAACCAGATTTTTTCAAAGTTTTCTTGAAAACTGGCCTGAACAACCTTTTATAAAAAGGGTATGACAATGCCAAAAAGATTATGCTATTCACAACGTTTCCAACTGTCATACCATCAAGAAGTGTTGTTTCAAACATTAACAAAGACTTTGGTATCAGCGAGTATTTAATGGTTTTGGCAAAGTCACTTTTATGCTCTTATCTTGATAGGTATTAACGATTAATTCAAGATAATTCTTGATTTTTTCCGCGCCGTAACCTGATTGTCCTCTCGCCAAGTTGAGCAGAATGGAGTACTGTTCACTCCCTTGAACAAAAATTTCTTCTGAGAGTTTTATCCTGTCAACTTGAACTGCGAGCACCACCATGCCTTTAACCTCATTGTTCAGCATGAAGAACAATTTATTGCTGAGCAAAGAAGGATTCTTTAACAATTTACTTGCTTCCAAAGAAGAACAAACCTTTCTCGAAAAATCCACTAATTGTTTTCTTAAATCAAGCGAATAATTGCGGGTTAACCTTAAAGGGTTCGTGATTTTGTAATAAGCGTAACCGCTCAGATTCAGTTTGAGCCCGTCTTTCGTGAAAACTTCAGGAACCAGTAAACCCATCATTTCAGAGCGCTTGTCAAACCTCGCTATCTCCTCGCAAAAAGGCAGGAACTTTTTTCCAGGTCCAACAACTTGTTTCCCGCCAAAACCTGACACCACCGCCACGTGGTGAGACCCAAATTCTTTAACAACCACGAAGTAAATAAGATAAGCTGATAATAGAGCAATAAATATATAAAGCGATGATAATACGATTGAAATCATTACACTAAAAAAGAGTTTTAAAAGCCTTTTATAGTTTACGAAGAGAAAAAAAAAATGGGTAGAATCAGCACAAAATTAATTAAAAAAAAATCCAGAGAATTCATTAAATACAAAGAGGACGCTTTCTGCAAGGACTTTGAGAAAAATAAGCAATCCTTGAAAGAAATGACTTCTTTTGGTTCTAAAAAGATTCGGAACAGGATTGCCGGACAAATAACTAAACGCATGAAAAAGCCTGAAAGGTGAACTTAATGGTTGAAGATGGAGAAATATTGATAGGTAAAAAACCTTTCATGAATTACATTACCGCCGTATCCTTACAATTCAGCAAAGGCTTAGAAGAAGTCTTCGTCAAAGCCCGGGGCGATAACATTTCCAAAGCGGTTGAAGTCGCCATGGTAGCCAAAACCAAATTCTTGAGCAACGTGGAAGTCGGCAAAGTCAGCATAGCTTCCGAACCTTTCAAAGGCAGGGACGGCAAAAACAGGGTTGCCTCAAGCATAGCAATACAACTCATAAAAAAATGAATGTTCTCGACGTGCACGCACACATTGACATGCACGAATTCGACAAAGACCGGCGCGAAATAATCAAGAAGTGCGCTTCGCTCGGAATAAGTGTCATCAACAACGGGCTCAACCCGGAATCAAACAGAAAGACCATCGCGTTAAGCAAAGAGTTTGACAACGTCCTCCCAGCACTAGGCTTATACCCGCAATACGCCACCAAGATAAGTAAAGAAGAGGTTGAAAAAGAAATTTCTTTCATCAAAAATAATCATCCCATAGCCATCGGAGAGATAGGATTAGACTATAAATGGGAAAACTCCCAAAAAGACGTGCAATTAAAATTTTTCAAGAAAATGCTCGGACTGGCGCAAGAACTCGGGGTGCCAGCAATCATTCACTCCAGACAAGCAGAATCAGACGTTCTGGAAACACTAAAAAGTTTTGACCTGAAAGTAGTGTTGCACTGTTTTGGCGGGAACAAAAAACAAGTCTTGGAAGGAATCAGCGCAAATCATTATTTTAGCATTCCTCCAAGAATCATGACCAACAGTGAAATGCAGGAACTGGTCCGACTAGTTCCTTTAAAACAAGTTTTGCTCGAAACGGACTCCCCATTCATGAGCGAAAGAAAAGGTTTGAGAAACGATCCCACCCACGTTCTCCACACCATCAAAAAAATCAGCGAAATCAAGAAGATGAATGAAGAAACAGTGATTGAGCAGATAAAAAAGAATCAGAAAATTTTTCGGCAAGTTTAAAAACGCGCTTCCCATCGAGGAAATCATGAGCGGGTTTCAATGCATTGGAAGAGAGAATCACTGCAGCTGGGCTTGCTGTTCAAAACCCTATATTGGACTTACTCTTAACGACGTCTTATCTCTTACCCCTAAAAGAATTGGCGATTTTTCAATTGGGGTTGAACTAACTGAAAAAAAGGATTATCACAGGGCAGAATTTTATCTTAACAAACATAAAGGGGATTGCAATTTTTTAAAAAGGGTCGATGAAACCGATTTTTTTGAATGCATGCTGGAGCACGAAGGATTCGGGCTTGACGTGTGTAAGGTTTGGCCCGCTAAAATCACTAAAAATAATTCAGAAGGAAATTTTCTGTTATTAGGTGATTATTATGTTGTAGAATCTGCTGGTGGTTGCGAAGCGTTAAACCAATTAGATTTCAAGGAACAGCTGGAAGCACTGACCACTTTATTGGAAAGAAATCGAAGAATTCTCGAAAGAAAACTCCATCACGATGAATGGTTCACAAATCATTTGAACGGACGCGAACTGAACTCGGTTCAACTAGTCCCGGAAACGCTTGCTTGGGAAGGAGAAAAAGGAAAAGGAGGTAATTCTTATTTCAGCTTGCACCATGATGGCAGGTTTTATGAAAAGGTTTCTCTTGTTTGAAAATGGCTGGTTTTCACTGTCAAGGCTTGGAAAATAAATGCAGTTTTAAGTGCTGTTCACCAACGAATCTGGAAGTGTCTTTGCATGACATCGCTAATCTTTACCCTGAAAAAATAAGGTGGGGTGATTTAGACTTCGTCCTTGATAACAGTTACCTTCGGTCAAGCGAATATTTCAGAATGGTTTTCGTAATGCCTTTGGAAGGAGAACCATGCAAGTTCCTACAAGAATCTGGCAAGGAAGGTTACGAGTGCACCCTTGAAAACGAGGGTTTTGGATTGGACGTGTGCAAGACGTGGCCTGTCATAACAGCTTTAAGCGAAGACGGTTTTCGCCCAGCAATTCTTAATAAATCTTACTGCCCAGCCCTTCAACACCCGTTAAAGGACGAGATTGTGAATAGTCTTTTTGAAAAAACGAAGAGTGTTAGGCGTGAAAAAGAGTTTTACAATCAGGATTTCAGCAGGTTTGTTTCTGGGAAAGAATTGTATTGGGAGGATTTTTCTCATTACCTGCTTGAATGGGTCAGAGGGCTTGACCTGTCAAAACTCAGTGAGGGCACAGGTTTTTTCAGTCTGAAGTTAAGCGGCATTAATTATCCCAAAGTTAGTTTCAAAAGCTCGGTTGATGAAGTCAAAACCTTAAAATAATCCTAAAAACTCAGAGAAACCCATGTTTGAAATAATTTTTTTAGGAACGAGCAGCGGCATCCCCACCAAGACGAGGAATCATGCTAGCGTTTACGTTCGCAGGAAAGGCGATTACTTTTTGTTCGATATAGGTGAAGGAACACAGCGGCAAATGAAAATCGCTGGAGTCAGCCCCATGCGGGTTAACGATTTATTCATCACCCACTGGCACGGCGACCACGTGCTCGGGCTCGGCGGGTTCCTATCATCGTGCTCGCTTGAAGACAGGGCCACGCCACTAATGGTTTACGGGCCTGAAGGAACCAAGAAGAGTTTTGAACACTACTTCAAAGCCATCCCGTTCAAACTCAATTTTGAGATAAAAATCAAAGAAGTGGTGTCAGAAAAACCTGTCATCATCAAGGATTCAGAGGACTACGTGGTTAAAGCTGTTAACGTCAGGCACGGCGTGCCAACCCTCGCGTTCTCCATTGAGGAGAAACCTCGAAGAAGGATTAATTTGGAATACACTAAAAAGTTCGGGTTAACCCAACACCCTTTGCTGGGAAAGCTTCAGCGAGGAAAAGACATTGAATACAAAGGTAAAAAGATTAGCGTTGAAAAAGGGACTATCCTGGTTCCTGGCAAGAAATTTGTTTATGTTGGCGACTCTGGTTATTGCAAGGAACTAGAAGATTTTGTTAAGGACTCTGATTTATTGATTTGCGAGTCCACGTTCTCAGAGGAAACAGCGAAAAAAGCCAGGAGTTACAATCACTTGACTGCAGGTAAGGCAGCGTGGATGGCTAAAAAACAGGGCGTCAAGAGGTTAATCCTCACTCATTTCTCCAGACGTTTCGCGAGCACTCGAGAATTGGAAAAAGAAGCTAGAAAAGAGTTTGATAACGTGGTCATGGCCAAAGACTTCATGAAAATAGAGATGAAATAAAAATTTTTATCCTTCTTTTTTTGCAAGGAGTTCAGCGAGTTTTAAAGTGAACCAGCCGAAGACCGCGAAACTCACTCCCGCGCCAAAAGGAAAAGTTATTCCTGCAAGAGAAACGGGGTAACTCCAGTTCCCAAAGAAAACGCCCAAGAAATCGTGCAATTCGCCAGCCACGAACAAGGAAGCAAGGAATAACGAGTTTTTCTCATGGTACACGAAAGGAATGAGGACGAACAAGGAAGCCAAGTACCTCATCAAATCTGGTTGCAAGTACTGGCAAACCAAAAAGTAAACTATGATGAACGCGAAAAAAAAGTTCTTGAAAACAAAGCTTTCAGGAAGGATTTCCGAAACTTTAAAGGCTAGGACGAGAAAAAACGGCCAGCCAAGCATTGCGTAGAAAGGCATTTTTGCTGATGAATAAATCCACAACAAGTTTCCAGTCCCAACACCTTCCAACAAGTAACCCAAAACCAGTCCTATTAACAAAAGGTTTTTGCACTTCTCATCCTTTAAGATAAAGAACAATGTTAGAAACGCTGTTGCGGAAAAAATGTTTGTAAAACTTTCTCCAAAAAAGCTAATGGAATAATTGCCCACAAAAGGTATAGACAGTAAAGCTATGAGCACGATTAATCCTTCCCATTTTTTTCTTTCCATAATCACTCTCTTTTTTTTATGGTTCAAAGCATTTAAGTTTTTAGTTTGGAAGAAAAAGTTTTATTAGTCAGAACATGACTAATTGTTTATTGTAAGATGCCTTACTTGCTTTCCCCTATAACCTCCATTTTTTTCGCCATGACCGCAATAACCATTGGTGTCAAGTGGCCTCACAAGCGGAGTGACGGTGATAGTCGAAGAGCGTGGACACTCATAGTTTCCGGATTTTTTCTTTTAACTGTTGGCGAGATTTTCAACACTTTTATCGCTAACGCGGAAGCCGAAGCGGCTTCCCAGCTACCCGCATGGATTTGCCTGTTCTACGAACTTCCAAGACTGGTTGGAGCAGTACTGTTCTTCATCGCCATCGTCATGCTGCCAAAGATTTTTACTTTGGTTATGAAGCAAGAAAAATAAGTTTATCAACCCTGTTTTAACCCATATCTTTTTTTTCCAGATTCACTCGGAGGACCTATGAGTTTCACATTCATTTTTTGTGGAAGAACGTTTTCAAATATTTTTCAGGGTTTCTAGTCACTTCTATATTCCAATCGCGTGGAAAGCAGGAAAAGTAATTGGTTTGTATGAAGCGCTCATCCATGAATATGAGTGCGGCCTTGTCCTCATCGCTTCGTATCGCCCTGCCCGCCGCCTGGATTAAACGGTTCATCGCGGGGAAAATGTAGCCGTAACCCCACCCGTTACCAAACTTATCATCATAATATTTTATGAGCGCCTTGGTTTCCAAGTCCGGTCTCTCAAACGGGATTCCCACGAGTACCACGCACTCCAAAGCTTTTCCTGGCAGATCAATTCCTTCAGCAAAGCTCCCCCCCATTGTTCCGTGCAAAACGTTACCCAACAATCCCTGACGAGTAAACTCCTTGAGCATTCCGTCACGCTCTTGCTTACTCATCCCTCTACGCTCATGAAAAGTTCTTCTCTTCGTTTTAATACCATCACTAATATCCTTCAATAAATTATATGAAGGGTAAAAAACCGCGGTGTTTTTGTCAACCAAGTTTATGAACAACTCGCATTTCCTAGCTATATTTTCGTACTGTTCTTGACTTCTCTGGGCGTAGCGGGTCGTGGTTTCAGGAATGACAAGAACCAACCTGTTATCGCTAGGGAATGGTGAAGGATACTCTGCCAATTCCGCGCCGGCCACGCCTAAGAGGTCTGCGTACATTTTTGTCGGGTTGAGGGTGGCGCTCATCAGCACGCTGGAATAGGATGCTTTAAAAACTTCTCCGCTGGACACGGAAGGGTCAAGGCACGTCTTATTAATTTCGAAGTAATCCTCTTTTTTTCGCAGGATTCTGACAAATCCTTCCTCTTCTTTCAGCCATTCTTCTAAGAACCTGCCAAAGCCACCTATGAAACTTTTTTTCTTTCTTTTCCGGATTTCTTCTCCTGCGAACAATAGTTCGCCGACCAATTGCTCGAACGGTTCTCCAGAGCTTTTTTCAAAAAGACTTGTTAACCAATTTTTATCAACGTACTCTTCTTCTCCTTCCATCCCCTCAGTCTTTTTTTTGAGCTCTTCCATTAGGGGTATTAATTGGTTGAAAATTTCTGTTTTATCCTCTTTATCTGCTTCGCGCATGGCCGCGCCCAAGGAGTTAGAAGTCATTCTTGATGACATTAAGTTCCTAACTCTTCCTGGAAGGTTGTGACTCTCATCCACGATTATTATTGATTTGCCAAGCACTTTTTCTGAGCGGGATAAGAACGCGCTGCGAACGCTTGGATGAAATAAATGATAATAATCCCCAACTATAGCGTTCGCGTGCTTAGCCAATTCTAAAGACGCTTCGTAAGGACAATAACCTCTTTCCGCGCAGAGCCCGCACATTTCTTCAACGTGGAAAGGACCATCATCCATCATTTCTTGAATGAATTCCTCTGCTCGCTTTTTTAGCACGCCTTCTTCATCATACATTTTATTATAATAGGTGCAGCCTCCTTCTTTTTTCAGATCCCTGCAGAACTCGGAGAAATCATTGTTTTTTAGCTCGTTGGACGCGGGTAGTGGGCACATCCATTTTTTACCGATGACGTCAACACCCACTAGTTTCAGCGAGTATTCTTGCTTAATTTTTTTGAGGGTGTCTATAACTATTCTGTGCTGAGTGTGCTTGGGAGTTAAGAAGAAAACGGTTTTCCCGTTGTCCAAAGCGTGTTTTAACGCTGGACCCATTGAAGCTATCGTTTTCCCAAGCCCTGTGGGCGCGTGAACCAGTAACTTCTTGCCCGCGGATACGGTTTCACTGACTTTTTTGAGCATTTCTAGCTGCACTTCTCGTATTTTTTCAAAAGGAAAAAGATATTTTTGTTTGTTCACGCATCAGGACGAAGACGACAGGGTTAAAAAAGTTTTTCACGATTTGACCACAAAAAAAAATGATAACATTTAATAAACTGAGGATTAAATCTTAGATTGATGAAAAGCGTCAGGGAAGATGTTCTCAACGTCATCAAAAACGTTAAGCCCGCAATACGTGAGGAGAGGTCGAATAGGATAAGGGATTGGAGTAATCACACCATTCATTCGATAAGCGTTTTTCAGGACGAATTCTCCATTGGAATCGCAATCATTCTTTATTCGCTCGCCAAGATACTGGAAAAATATTCTTTGGACCCGAGCTTTGGGCCTAAGTGGAAGCGATTCAAAAAAAAGATATTAAAAGACTTTGACTGCATGGAAGAATCAGTCAAAAAAGGTGACGTTCACGCTTACTCTAAATGCACTCAAAGAATCACTGAGCACTTATCAAAAATTGATGAGAACTACAGCAAGTACGTTCGACAAGTGATTGAAAGCTCAAAAATCAAGAAAGGAAGCAAGGTTTACGAGCACGGCATTTCATTGGGAAGAACTGCGGAAATGCTCGGGATAAGTAAGTGGGAGTTAATGGATTACCTTGGCGTGACGAAAAATCCTGACGTGAAACTAAACATCTCAGAATCCCTAAAAGAAAGGTGGGAGCACACCAAAAAAATATTCGGGGCCAAAAAATGAGGACCATTGTTTTTGACGCCAGTTCTTTGATAAGCATGTCTACGAGTTGTTTGCTATGGACTCTTAAAAAACTTAAGGAACGCTTTAACGTTAGATTCGTCATTCCTCCAGAAGTTAAAAGGGAGTGTGTTGATAACGCCATGCATAATTACAGGTGGGGTCTGGGCTCCGAGAGAATAAAATCCTTGATAGAATCAGGCATCATAGATGTTGTAGACCCTGAAAACCTAAGGGAAGTAACTGATGAATTCATGAATTTCGCGAATAACGTGTTTGAAGCAAGGGGCAAGGCCATAAAAATAATTCATGCAGGTGAAGCAGAACTGATTGCTTTGGCAAGCCTTACAGGAGCTGAAACTATTTGTGTTGATGAAAAAACTATGAAACTTTTGATGGAAAAACCTGAGAACTTGCACATGACTCTTCAATCCAAACTGCATACCAAGGTCAACTTCAATCAAGACATGATAGAAAAGTTAAGAAATGCTTTGCCAACGGGTTTTTCCCAGAATGTTATTCGCTCGACAGAAATCATTAGTCTTGCTTACTCTGAAGGCATCATGTCAAAAGGTTTAGGCAACATCAGTGATGGGATTAACGCGCTTAAAATGGCTTTATGGTCGCTGCGTTTCGCGGGGTGTTCTATATCTTCGCAAGAAATCAATGATTACGTTAAAATGCTCGGTTAAATGAAAATACGATTGTTTGGCACTGGAAAAAAAATAGGTAACTCCATTATTCTGAAGAACAAAAAAAAGCGTGTTGCTCTTGACTACGGGTGCAAGCGCTTACAATTAGAAAAGATTGAAAGCCTGCCTCCAAAAGTTGATTCAGCCATAATAACTCACGCTCACTACGACCATTGCGGAGCCCTTTCATTCAAAAAACCTAAAAAAATTTATAGCACCAAACTAACACGGGGTTTGTGCAGGTTAAGACTGGACTCATTCAATAGTCTTAACTGGGAAGGGGTTCGCTACAGAAGACCTTTCGAAGTGAACGATTTTTCTTTCGAATTGTTCGACGCAGGCCATTGTTTGGGCTCGGCCATGATTGAAGTTGACAACGGCGTCCTCACTTACACAGGAGACCTTAACATCCGCGATAGGTTTTTGTGGAAAGGGGCGCGGGCCACGGACTTGCAAAAGAACCCGGATTGCCTGATCATTGACGCTGCAGGAGCCGAAACCAAGTCTTACAAACCTTTTCAGAAAACTCTTGACGACTTGGAAACAATTGTGGAAGATGCTGTGGAGAACGATGACAGGATAATAATGCTCACTGACCGCTTATACGCTTTTGAAACTCTTCACCATTTAGACCATTTTCTTGACGGGCGCGAAAACATTCACGTCGAGCCTTTCTTAAAAGACTTCATAGGTTTTTGTTATTCGGGGCTTGGCCGTAAAAAACCGAGAACAAAGTTTTTCAAAGGTTTTGACGACGAAGCCAAGGTGGTCATTCTTACTAACAAGTTTCAAACAGAACAAGTAATTCAGCCATTGATTCATGAAAAAGGGGTTAGAATCATTCTTCCTTACACGTGGGGGCCAAGGGACAAGTATTTGAAACGGTTCAAAGAACAATCCATGAAACCTTTTTCTGAAAGGAAGAATAATGATTTTATGGGTTACTTACACCAATTAGACTGGGAGATTCATTCCAGTTCCAACGAGATCGAGAGTTTTGTGGAAGAACTGTCCCCTAGCAAAACTTTTCTGATTCATGGAAATGATGAGGTTATGGAAAAACTTTCTCAGAGATTGGACAAAAAAGGTTTTGACGCTGAAGTCGGGTTGAATCATTCAGTCCTCAACATTTAAAATGCATGGTTGTTGAAGAATATCGCGGAATGATGTTCGTCAGCCACTTCTTAACATCTGTTTTGGGTTTGCTCTTTTTCAACATTTTTTTTGAGCTCAGCGGACCAGAGTTCCTTGCAGGCATTATTCTCACCTCTCTTTTGGCGGGGTTGCCGGACCTTGACTCTCAGCACTCCCGAATCTCGCGTAAGCATAAGAAAACGTCTTGGCTGGTCCGCAGGTTCACCAAACACCGCGGAGCCCTGCACTCACCGTTCGTATTACTCGTGCTCGCTTGTTTCCTCGCGTTGCCGAGCTTGTTGTTCACAGATGACATCGTGAAATGGGTGTTGCTCATTTCCATTCCTTTGCAGTTGCACGCTTTCACCGACTTCCTCGCTGAAAAGACAAGCATTCTCTACCCATTAACCCGTAAAAAGTTTGGGCTGGGCGTATTCAGGACTGGCTCGCGTTCAGAAAAGTTTTTCGTAGACTTTCTCATCATTCTGTCACTGGGTTTTTTTCTCTATTTAGACAAATGGTTTGAACTAACAATCTTACTGTTAACCTGGCTATTAACGCTCCCTAAACAAAAATTTGTTTTCAGCAAAAGAAAAAGCATAAAAAAATAGGATTAATTTCTGATAAGATTTATTAATAATTAATTCTCCAAAGAAGGTTTATGGCAGAAATACCTTCAAGCGTCACGACTTTCAAAGAAGCTGTCAGAGTTGTTGGCGTCATCGTCAATGACAGGTCAAGCAAGGACAGACGAGTTCCAGAAGACCTCAAAATGCTTGCCAACTGCTTGCATCACTTGGGAAGGATTAGCAAAAACGACCCTTGCTGGTCAAGGATTTATCACAACGTGAGTTCGAGACTAAACATAGGAGCTTTTGTTGACGAGTCTTTGCTTCAAAGAATGCGTTTAACCCCCTTGCTTGACTTCGCGCCCCCAGATTACAATTTAACCGTTTTTTTGAAAGACCTTATCAGTGATTTGAGCAGGGTTTCCGTTTCAGTTGAAAAAGGCAGGAACAAGAATCTTTTCAACCTAAGAAAAGATTTGATTAAGAAAAATTTTGAAAAAGTTAAGAAAGCTTGCTTTAAAGGAGGGGATTTGAAAAGCGCTGACTTTCTTAAAGTTTACCTGACTGCAGTGTTGTTAAGAACTAACGTGTTTGACTGGAAGTTTGTTGAAAAAAAGTTTTAGAAGCTCAGTTTTTCTTTTTTTCTGTGTTTGCTGACTAGTTCAAAGATTTCTTTTTGCAGTCCTTCTGGGTTCGAAACTGCTGTCAGGCTTCCTTCAGCACCCATTCTTCTATTGTAAGCTATTTGTCCTGCAAGGCTTTGAATCATCACGCTTCCGAAACCCAGCAATGATTCAAAGAACGAGCGTGAAATCGTGACATCACTAATTCTATCCAAAGGAATTGAATTAATGGTATAACCAATAAGTCCTCGCATGTAAATCACTCTTTTATTGGTAATCCAATAGTTTTGTTTGGAGTATCTTAGCATAGCATACGCGTACGGGAAAAAGGTGATTCCTAATAAAAGTGCTAATGGAATCCATAACAGTAACTGTCCTGCTACGAAAAAAATTGGCATGGCCATAAACCCGATCGTGAACAAGGATAACAGGAAACTAGGTATGAACAAGTACCACTTGTAAGCAGGCACAGGCTTGATTTCTTTTACAATTTTTTCTCCTTCCTGCAGGTTAAATGGTTGTTTCATAATCAGGAATAATTAATGGAGTTTCTGGTTTAAAAAGATTCACCCAGAATTTTGAAAGTCCAGCCGTCAGATAAAATTGTAATCATAATCTTCTGGTCTGGTTTTGTCAAACTGGTCTTCCAAACAAATTGTCAGCCATCGAACCTTAATGTTTTTTTTTCTCCAGAACGTTTGGTCATCCCCCCAACCATAATCATGTAAAATTATTTTTTGCGGGTAAAGCCATTTGCTCGTGTCATCGTAATCGTACATGTTTGATTCCAGGAATTCCTTTCGTTCATTGTTAAACTCTTGAACTAAGGGTTCAAGAGTGTTCATGAATAATTCTGGAAAGTTCTCGGTGATTCGTGGTTCCCAAAACCGTATGGAAGCGAGCTCCGAATAATAAGACGCCCAGAAATCTCCTGCTCGAAAAAAAGCTAAGCGCTGTTTTCTAAACCTGTTCTTCCTGTAAAGTTGTGCCATCCACGAGCGCAACCCGTCATCGGAATCGGTTTTTTCTTCACTTGTTTTGAGAAACATTTCGTCAGGTAGTCCTTCAACGGTTTCAAGAATTTTTTCTTTTATTCTTAGTGCTTCAATCCCTGCGAATTTCTCTGTGTAAAAATCTTTCATAACGTTTCAATTAAAACAATTTTTTTTATTATAAACTTTGTATCTCGCATTTTTCCCATTCCCCTAACGTAAACTTGTCTTTTTATCCCCCTCAAAATTTAATGAAACATTCGTTTCCGAGTCTAGGATTTCTTTCAGGAAGTGCTCTTCAATCACTGGAGTGCTTTCACAAATTTCAGGAAAGATTTCTTCAGCTTTCCCTGAGGGGTAGACCACTCCTTCAAGGTTTGTAAAAAAAGCTTCCTTCATCAGAAACTTTAAGAAAACGAGTTCTGGTTTTAAGAGTTCCAATTTCTTTTGGTTAATAAATCGCTGAAGCAAAGCACAAAAGTATTAGTAACAGAAGAGAGTAGCCCAGTATTTTGAATTCTTCAAAATTCATGTTGTTTTATTCCGTGTTTCTTTTTTGAAAAGGACTCGTTTTTGTTTCGGTTTTGACCGAAGTTTTCGGGAAAGCTTTTAAGAACTAAAAAAACCTTATTTTGATATTATGGGTGGACTGAGTCTTGACAGGCAGTCTTTCAAAGTTTTGGCCTCTGACACGAGAGTTAATATTCTCAAACGCTTGGGTAAGAGAAGGATGACTTTGTCCGAGTTATCTAAAAGTTTTGGGATGAGCGTATCAACCATCAAAGAGCATTTGGATAACCTATCTAACGCGGGACTCGTGGATAAAAAGGATGAGGGCAGGAAATGGAAGTATTACGAATTGACCGGTAAGGGTGAGGGCTTGGTCAAGCCAGTGCGAACACAGTTTTACATCGTTCTCGGTTTTTCTTTATTGTTAATGTTCACAAGCGTTTACGGGATTATTGGCAGGGTTTCAGAGCCCGTCATGGTGAAAGGAGGAATGTTGGCCTCTCCAGTGCCGGAGAGCTCAGTTCAAGAAGCAAGGGTTTTGTCCGCGCCCAGTCCTGAAAACAATCTGTTTCTTGACTACGCTTTATTGTTTCAAGCAGGAATGATTATCTCAACCTTGATAATAGGTTTGAGCATCGGTTATTGGCTTGGAAGGAAGAGAAGCGTTCTTTAAGGAATGGAGAACTGGTCTCTGTCCAGAATGGTTAAGAGTCCTTTTTTCTTTACAAGCATGTATTTCCACTCGTCTAACAGTTCTTGAATTACTTGTTTAACTTCCATTAACTAATAGTTTCTGATTAAAACGAATAATAATTTTTCCGTCAACGCTTACACTAACAAAAAAGTATATAAATATACCTTTCCAGTATAAAGGTATGGCGCAAATAAGTGGGGTCAAGCATTCACCCACTCTCAACACCCTATTAATGGTAGAAGATGTTCTGAAAAAGCAGGGAGAGCTGACTAAAATCTCAAAACTGAAAGAACTACTCCCAAGAAAGGTTATGCACAGCACGCTCTTGACGATTCTTAACTACTTACAAATAAGCGGGAAGATAGTCATTGGAACAAAAGGCGTGCTTTGGGTTTTCGCAGAGAGAAAAGAGCTGGATGATTTAATAAGACGGGGAATCGAGTTATGAACAAACCAGTAAGAGTAATTCTCTTAGATAACGCCAAAATAGAGTTTGAAAAACTTAACAAGATTGTTGGGGAACAGATTAAGAAAGGTAGGAATAATTCGGAGGAAATACAATTATTAAAATCAATTAAGCAGAAAGTTGAACTCATAAAACAAAACCCTTTTTATGGGGATAACATTCCTAAAAGACTAATCCCAAAAGGGTACAGTGTAAACAATCTTTGGAGAATAGAACTCACGCATTTTTGGAGAATGTTATACACCATTAAAGGAGACAGGATAGAAGTTATCTGTTTCATCTTAGAATTAATCAACCATAAAGATTACAATAAAATATTTGGTTTTAAATGATAAAATAATATGGGGTTGCGGAGATTTGAACTCCGGTCACCAGGCCCCGAACCTGGAATCCTACTAGGCTAGACTACAACCCCTAAAATATTTGTTTTGAGAAATAACCAAATTTTTTTAAACATTTAGTATTATTTATATTTCCTAAACGATTCAGGGTAATCCAAGTCACTCTCAAACATTTTCCGCGCCCTTCTGATAACCTCCTCGTCCCCTAAATCCAAAACATCTAAGGCGTCTATCGCAACGTCTTCAGCTATTTGGCAGGCGTGCTCAGAATCCTGCCATCCTAAAAGCAATTCTGTCAGCATTTTTGTCGGCTTTAAAGAATTTTTTTCAGTTTCAAGACCTCCCAACAGTCTCCATGAACTTACTGTGTCAACTATGAACTCATCCTTAAAATCTCGAGGATTGTTTGGTTTTAACCATCCGAAAAGCCTACCACCTGTCTTTTCACGAAGAATGTAAGCTGCAGCGGTTATCAATCTGCTGGGGCTTCTCTCAAATTTGGGAATTGGATAAGAATCTCTTGAATGCATGAGCACTGCCAGTTCAAGATGCATCTGTCCATAAGATTCCATTAATTGGATTCCTCAGTTTTCTTGTTAATAAAAATATCTGTTTTTAACTCTAAGCTTTTTATTCACCCTAAAATTTATTAAACCCCTATCCATCAAGAAAAGATAATTCAAAAAAATTTAATTGTTAAATAAAATTTGGTGGAATAAAATAATGTCTGAAGGATTCTGGGATAAAGCGTGGGACAAGTTCTATAGAAATTATAAGAAAACAATGATAATACCTATCCTGCTCTTGATAGCGTCCTCCGCTGTTCTCGTGAACAATTTCCTGACAACCGGCGAGTTCATCGGCCTCGACCTCTCACTTAAAGGTGGCGTGTACTTCACGGTCAGCACTGAAAAAGATTTTCAAGTTCAAGAACTAACTGATTGGATTAGCGCGGAGCTGGGCACAGATGAAGCGGACGTGAGAAAACTTACGAACGCGCTCACGCAATCCCCTGAAGGCTATTCTTTCAGGCTTGGCTTAACAGACATAACGCGAGAACAAATAATCCCCCTGGTCTCGCAGAAGTTCGGGTTGGAATTGACTGACGAAAACTTCAGTTTTGGGATTCAAGGCTCGGAGCTCGGAGAATCTTTTTTCTCAGATTTTTTGAAAATAATCATTGTATCATTCATATTGATGGGTTTGGTAATTTTCTATTTCTTCAAGAAGTGGGCTCCAAGCGTTTCAATAGTTTTCAGCACTTTAGCTGACGTGATACTCGTGCTAGCAGTCATGTCAATTATTGGAGCGAAACTCTCGTTAGGCGCTTTAGGCGCTATTCTTACCATCATTGGTTATTCAAGCAATTCTGACGTGTTACTGGCAACTCACATCCTAAAGCGAAAGGATGGTTCAGGAGAGGTTAGGGTTAAGCGAGCTTTCAAAACAGAGTTAACCAACGAGGCCGCAGCGTTAGTGGCGTTCAGCATAATGTATTTCTTATCTAATATCCCGATCATAAAACAAATATCTCTTGTTCTATGCATCGGCGTGGTCGCTGATTTGATAAACACTTGGTTTATGGGCAGAGGGTTGTTGATGAGGTTAGCTGAAAAAGAGGGCTTGCTATGAGAAAACTTTTCAAAGAACCAGTTATATGGATTTTCATTATTTCCTTATTGATAGCTTTAGTGTCCATACGCCCCAGCTTTAACACGGAAGGCGTTTTAATCACTTCAGTTGTCAACCCTAACATAACCAGTGTTGAGAACTCGATAAGAACAGGAGACATAATAAGCCACGTTAACGGTTTTGAAGTCAAAAACGTTAACGATTATCAAAGAGTTATATCTCAGATAGTTGAAAGTGACGTCGTAAGACTGCGGGTGCGCAGAGAAAAATTTCCTTACATCTTCGAAGAGTTAGACGCTTACCCTTTCATGGCAGGAACCAAGAACAATCAAACAGACCTTGGCATAAGAGTGTCTTCAGTTCCGTCAACCAAACTGCAGTTCGGGCTTGAAATGACTGGAGGAACAGAAATCCTTCTAAAACCTGAAGAACCGTTAAGCTCTGTAGAGCTTGAAAACGTGGTTAACGTTCTCAGGCAAAGAATTAACATTTATGGTTTGAAGGAAGCTCCCGTAACTTCTTTAACCGATTTTTCAGGAGACCAGTTCATTAAAATCGAGCTAGCTGGCGTGGGTGAGGACGAGGCTCGCGGCCTGTTGGAAAAGCAGGGAAAATTTGAAGCAAAGATTGGTAATAACACTGTGTTCACGAGCGATGACATTAGAGGAGTGTGTCTCACAGGCGTTGAATGTTCATTGCAACTGTATCCTGTGACCCGGCAGGACGGAGGCATTTCATGGAGTTTCCTGTTCCAAATCGATATTAGTCAAGAGGGGGCTAAGCGATTCGCGCAAGCCACTGAAACCCTTGGGCTCGGGGAGTGCTCTGACAGCGGGTGCCAGTTGAACGAAACCATTGATTTCTACATTGACGACGAACTCCTCTCTGACGGCAAGTTCTTCATCTCAGCGGACTTGAAAGGAAAAGAAGTCACTTCACCAGTCATCACTGGAAGCAGAGAATCCAAGAACCAAGCTCAGAAGGAGATGAAAAGAATCCAAGCCATCCTCCAAGCTTCCAAGCTCCCAGTAAAACTAGACCTCATAAGAATGAACAACATTTCACCCACTTTGGGGCGAACTTTTGTGCAGAACATTTTCGCTGTTTTCATCATCTCACTAATAGGGGTTAACTTAGTCGTGCTGGCCAGATATAGAAAGCCAAGGATAACCCTGCCAATAATTTTCATCGCCGTATCAGAAATATTCATCACGCTCGGCATCGCGGCATTGATTAATTGGACCATGGATTTAGCAAGCATCGCAGGAATTATTGCAAGCGTTGGAACCGGGTTAGACGACCAAATCTTCATCACGGACGAAGTGCTTCACAAAAGCAAGGACGAGGAGGATATCAGTCACGGGTTGAAGTCTAAGATTAAGAAAGCGTTCTTCATAATAATGGCTAGCTTCGCCATAAACGTTGCAGCCCTAAGCCCCTTACTCTTCGCAGGAGCAGGGCTTCTCAAGGGGTTCGCCATAACCAGCATCATCGGGCTCGTGGTCGGGGTTTACGTGACCCGGCCGGCTTACTCAAAAATAATTGAGAAACTGCTCAATAAGTGAAAACTTTTTAAACCAAAAGAGTTTTTGTTTTTTTATGAGAGGGGTCATTGACGATTTAAAAATAGAGATTTCTAAACTTTATGCGTCCCAAGTCATTGGGAACGCTTATGAACGCGTGAGCACGCCTTACGGGCAGACGAAAACAGGTTATTATGATGACGGGGTGAATCCTAAAACCCGTTTGTCCCGAATCGCTCTTGAAGAGCTTTTTAGAGAGGAGGTAGAAAGAGGAGGATTGCCTGAAGGTTTTCACGTTTCCCGCGCGCTTATTACTAGCACGATTCCCAGAAGCTTGTTTGAACTCAGGTTCGCGCAGAGAATAGGGAATAACGATTTGTTCGTTGACTTAATCGCAAAAAACACTTATGCTTTTAAAGACGCTGGAACAATTCAAGAGTTCATAAGTTCGCCAGAGTATGTTCACGAAGCGTTCTTCATACTTGGCGGGAAAAAATTGGATTATACTTTCAGGAACCCTGGAAAAGAAGATGAACTAATCCATTATTTTGTAGGGTTCGGATTCCCTGAAACAAGTTTTCACGGGGAACTATGCACGCACTATCATATCGGGGATTTCGAAACAATAAAAGAAATGGGGGCTGAGTTGAATAAAGCGCGGGATCAGGGAGAAGTGTTTGTAAAAAGTCTTACTAGAACTCTCGAAAGAAACATTATTTTAAACCCCGAAGTAATGGTTAAAAAACAATTGGAGTTGCTGACAAAGTGATTGATGTTAAAGACATTAGAGGTTTAAGCGCTGAGTTAGTGATTAACGAGGCGTACACGTGGGTCGAGTCTGAAACAGAGTCTTCTTTTGAGATTTTGGATAATGAATTAAACGCGTTTCAATTAAACGTGTTCCCTAAACTGGTTCTTAATCCTGAAACAAAACATTTACGGAGAGGTTTTGAGACTGTCATGCTTAAAGAAATGGAAAACCTGGGTTTGCCTGAAGGATTCAAAATCAATGACTTTTGGCCTCGCGGAGGCTTAATCGATCATGACGCGGAAGGGAACGTGGTTCCTATACACCTTATCATCCCCCATTTTTCGAAAACGCTTACGCACCCTGATGTGGACCCGAAAATCGCTAGCATTGAACTCAGTTTCAAGAATTCTTTTGAACTGAACAGTTCTGACACCATAAATCAAGTTTTAAATAATCCTGAGCAAGATTATCAATTAAGTTTCGAGATTGGTGGCACAGGTTTTTGGTGCGCTGCACTGATGCCCGGCAAAGCAAAAAATCTGGAAGAATACTTTCAAGATTTTGGTTTCGCTGACAAAGAATTCCCTATGCGCTCTATTTACGGGGGAGTTCACTTAGACTACTTAATAGGAAACAAGTTCCCAGACCTCGCTTCCTTCGGAAAACACGTGCAAGAATTCGAGTTAGAAGCCCAGCGTTTCATGACAGAGCCAGCACTCAAAGAAGCGAGAAGAATAGGTTATTTGATATCTGTTCGTTGTCGCAAGAACCCCGTTTTCTCAAAAGAACTTTATTGAAAATCATTTTTTGAGCTTGAGTATTGCTTCAGCGATGTCCCCGTCGCACTCTTCAAGCGCTTTCCTGGCCTCGTCCTCGGAGCACCCTGCTTGTTCAGCGACCATGCTCACGTCCTCGCTTGGAACCCCATCTTCTTCCAACTCTTCGAGTTTGCCGATAACCTGTAATACTTCCTTGCCCGTAACTTTCATCCTAGTAATCTCCGGGTTGTTAATTACAAGTTTTGGACCACTCTTCCTCTCAATGATTAAGCGTTCCGCCTCGATTGGCTGCATCTTCATTTGACGCATGATGTTACGCATCATCGCTGGATTCATTCCTGGCATCATAACACAAAGTTAGAAAGAGTCATTTTATAACGATTTTGGTCAAACGTAAGAATCCAGATATCGCTCGCTCTCCCCTAAAAGCCAACGATACTCTTGCTCTGAACAAACAAAGTAAGCGCTCTCCGACAATGGAAGCACGAGAACCCCTTTTTCCTCAAAACACTTGAGCAAGTACTCCTCCAATTGATGGGTGAGAGCCTGCTCCTGACCGAAACAAACCGCTGCGAAATCCAAGTTCTCATCAAACCGTTCCAGCAAACCTTCCTCCTCAAGCTCGTCCCGAATCGTCAAAAACCTTATCTCCATGTTCAAGACTCGCTCCCACGTGGCCGCGCCGTGCTCGCTTAACTGGCGCATAAGTTCAGTGCATGGAATCCCTTGGTTTTGAGCAAAATATTTCAAAGAATCCGGGTCAGGCTTGTACTCCTTGTAAAGAGTTCGAACATCTTCTCTCAAAGAAGACTCTGTGACCCCTTCAAAACCATCAGAAGAGCTTGCAACGCGCAAAGGAAAGTTTCTCCCAGGAACAAATTCTTCACCCTCATGACAATACTTGAAACCTTGCGCCACTGTTCGAACAACATCAATAGCCATAAAACCCCTTCCAAGAAAGAACAAAAAGTTGTCGGTTAAAATAAGTTTCGAAATGAAACAATGCTTAAAAACCTGAAAAGATTTCTTTTTTAATACAGGCATGCCAGATTATAGTTCAAAGTTCAGGAAGGATGGACAGACCTTAAGGATTAGCGTGAATAGGTTTCGTCATAAACTTCCAGAAAGACTTCAGAAAAAAGGTTTTTACGAAGAGTTCAGCATAAAAAGCAGTGAATTAATCAAAATCCTGTTCCAACAAGGAATCATTGATAAAGCGTTCAGGGACAGGGACACGACTGAATTCGAGTCGCCCAGAGTCGAATTAATCGCTAACAAAGCGTCTGCAATGGGCTTCCACTCTTACACCCGCGCGCTCTCAAAACCTCTCGCGAATAAGTTAAACAAAGCTTGTGATGACTTGCCTGACAGCGGCGACGAGTTAGTGCTTGGCGGAGCGGGATTTATTGGATTGGGGGCGCTATTGTCTGCAGCGGGTCTTGCAACGAATCTAGCGCTAACTCATCAAGGCGTGTCTCTCATGAGCTTAGGCGGGGTGACTTGCGCCCTGTCAAGATTGGAAAAAGAACTGCACTCAAAAAGTTTTGGCGGAAAACCTTTCAAAGACTACGCTGAATCCCTGAAACTGAAAAAAAAAGATTTGCTGTACTGGCACTTGAACCCTTTTAGCAACATTCAATTTGAAAGCGACGTGAAAAAAGTCAAGTTAGATGGAAAAATTTTTTCTCCAGACACCTTGTATAAAGCATCGGATTTTTGACTTTTTTTTATTTGCCTCTGCCCTTATTCGCTCTGATGCTTGGCCTGTTCTTCACAGAACCTTTTCCTTTCTTGTGCAGTCCTCTTCCTTTCTTTCCAGCGCTCGTGAGACCGCGATTAACCCTTCTTTTATGGCCAGAAACCCACGCTAAACGCTTATCACTCAGTATCACTGGGTGAACAGGGTCTAAGAGAATGACTTCGAACCATTTGCTAACCCCGTCGTCTCCAACCCAGTAAGAGTTCAGGACTTCAAGGTTCGGGTACTTTCTCTGCACTCTTTCTTCAGCAATGGTTTGCAAGTTTTTCTTCGCAGTGTACTTGACGCGACCGGACTTGCTTGGCTTCCTGCCCCTCCTAACTGCTGGCCTGTTCCTGCCGCCCATCCTGATTCTTGCTCGAACAATTGTTATTCCTGGCTTAGCTTTATAACCGAGGGAGCGGGCGCGGTCAATCCTGGTCGGTTTTTTAACGCGCTCAATAACTCTTTCTTTTCTCCACTTGATAAGCAAATCCTTATAAGATTTTTTAAGATTCTTTTTAGGGTTCTCCCAGAGTTTCGAGATGTACTTGTAGTAACCCATTTTCGTATTTCCGTCTAATCAACGACCTTTAAAGGTCTCATAGCTTTGTTAACCCATAATTCATAAAGAATGGTTTAAAAACCTTTTGGAAACGAGGTTAGAAAACTTTAAAACAAAGATTTCATTTTATGTTGTTTATGCCGTACGACCCAAGACCTACAAGCAAGGGAGGTAACAGGGGACTAAACGAAATATTTTCTAGAAAATCTCCTGAAGGAAAATTCAGGGTTATTGGGGTTGACTCTTTTGACGGCACGGACTGGGTGGCAGGAGACTTCCCCACACTTGAAGAAGCGATTGAAGTCGCTGACGAAAAAGGCGGAAAAATGACAAAAATGTACGTGTACAATGATAAAGGAAAATCATTATACAACGCTGGCACGTTCTAATCAAACAAAACTGAATTGAATCCTTTAGTGTTTAACTGGTCAATAACGAGAAACATTTTTTAAAACAACCTTTATTTCTTTTCACTTGATGAGGGCTCGTTCTAATCCTCAACAATGCATTCGTTGTAAGGGCAGGGGGCACTGCGGAAAACCGTTCTGCCCCATTTTCGCTAAAGCCGAAGCAATGTTCAAAGTCAAAGAAATGACTGGCAAAGACTTCACTGGCACGAGCCCGCCAAGCGTTTTCATAGGGCGCCATAACTACCCTAACGTCAACGTGGGAGTGCTATCACCAGTATTCCAATCCAGCGAAGCGTGGAAACTAGACTCGGTAAACCATTGGATTAACGAAAAGAAAAAAATTGAAGACGTGGTCAAATACCGCTCCTCACTCGTGAACTCGCGAACCAAATCCAACATAAAACAAACCAATAAGTTTATGGATTTAATTCAGGAAATCGGGGCGAGCACTGAAGAAGTTGATGTTGAAATAACTCTCAAAAAAAAACCTGTCCCGCGAGTCACGCTCAACCCAGAAGCCATGCCCTCAGGACCCTCAGCAGAAATCGAAAAAGTGGAAGCTACCAGCAACATCAAAATCAAGCGACCAGTGCAAAAAGTGATTGACGACACAGACCTCAAATCAGTGGACGCTCTCCAGTACTTAAAAAAGAAAGGTTTTGACTTCTACACCCTTCAAAAAATTTTGTCAGTGGGAGTGCTCGGACTGAAAAACAATAGGAAGATGATTCCGACTAGGTGGAGCATCACCGCGACCGACGACGCTCTCGGAAAAAACCTCTTGCAAAAAATCAAGAATTATCCTACCATTAACTGGTTTGAAGTTCATCACGGCGGTTTTTTCGGAAACAGGTTCACAATAATTTTAATGCCTAAGTATTGGGGTTACGAGTTGTTCGAGTGCCTAGTTAACCTTTGGCCGGGAGAACTGGTTTACACGACAGACCAAGAAGGTTATCGTGGCAGGAAAAGTTACGCCAATAACTGCGCAGGAGGGTACTACGCGACTAGGTTAAGTGTCTTGGAGTACTTGGAAAAAATCAGGAGACAGGCGATGGTTCTCGTGATTAGAGAAATAAGCAATGAATATTGGGTTCCGCTGGGAGTCTGGGTGGTTCGCGAGGCAGTGAAAAAAGCCATGAATAATCGCAGGACTTTCGAAACATGGGAGCAAACCATGAATTACGCTCAACCATTGTTAAGAATTAATTCTTCTGAAATCTGGAGTAAAAGCCACGTGTTAAAAGAGATGAAGCAAAAAACGGTACTAGACTTTCTTTAACCTTTTTTTATAGTCCTTTATAGCTGCTTTCAAGCCTTCTTCCGCGAGAACCGAGCAATGCATTTTAATTGGAGGAAGACCCCCCAACGCTTTTGCAACATTTTTATTGTCTACCAGCAGGGCTTGCTCCATGGTCTTGCCCTTAACCAAGTCGGTCAAGACTGACGAAGTCGCTATGGCGGACACGCATCCAAAAGTTTTGAACTTGATGTCTTTGATTACTTCTTCACCTCTTTTTTTCGCGATTTTGATGTATATCCACATCTCGTCCCCGCAACGCGGGTTCCCAACCTTTCCCACGCCGTCAGGATTCTTTAATTCACCCATGTTATGAGGTTTGGTGAAGTGCTCTAACAC
>JAAOXT010000019.1 GCA_018221045.1 Nanobdellota archaeon
GCCAACGCATCATGGTCCCCCGCAGCACTACCAGTAGTAGCGGAATTCGTCGGACAAGAAGTGCACGACGTTGCAGTAGTCGTACTAGAATAAGTGTCAGCAGCACAAATAGTTCGAGTATCCGTGTTATCAGCACTATAATAACCCACGCCTACAGCAGTGCAAGCCCTACCATTAGTGTCTCCATCAACATCATAATAACCACCATCACAATGACAATCTATCTGAGCATCACTACCTGTAGCACCACCCGTATCACTGTTTGACGGACAAGCAACTTGACCTGCTCCTGCAACACAGTAATAATCTGCGCTGCACGTAGCACAACTATTACTTGAGCAGTAATTTCCCGCAGCGCAGTTAGCGTCAGAAGCGCAGCAGGTTCCTGAAACACAGCAATAGCCATTATTGCAGTAAGCTGACGTGCATTGACTGGCTCTTGTGCAAACACCTCCATTTGCCAGGTCGGAGGTGCAACCTGTAGCGCTCAAACTTGAACAATATTGGTTTGAAGCGCAGTAAGTGTCTCCAGTCGCATCATTACTAGAGCAGGCGTAAACGTCAAAGTTAAGGTCAACGTTATCCCACCCGTCTACCAGTGGGCCGTCATCACAGTACTGAGAAATATCGTTGTCCTGAGGGCTTGTATAAGTTGCTAACGCCTCCCACTTAATCTTAGCAACAAAGTTATCTCCCTTCACCCAATTAGAGCTCCCAGCAACCACGTTGCTGTACTCGTCTCCGTAATTAGCGTATTGGCCATAAGTTGACGGGGACACCCAGTGCATGTATCCTCTACGATACGCGGACTGATCTCCTTGGTAATTGATTAATCCCATGCTTCTCTCCAAAGAAGCGGAATCAACATCATAACAGTTAATGTACATCCATTGCGCAACGTTCGCAGACCCGCCGGCAGTGAAAACCCTGTTCTTGATGGCGTAAACGTTATCCAAATAAATATCTCCTCCACCCCCAGTTATGATACTTGTATGTGTCGCACTTCTATCACTTATATCAACAGAAACGACATGCCACTCGCCATCATTCTGAAGAGTTACGGCGTTAGTTGAGTGAGGGTAACTCGAACAAGTAGTGGCTGTATCCGCGATTTCATACCACCCATCTCCATTAATCATGATACAAGCAGTCTCGCCGACATCAATTTTATAAGCAAAAACTAAACGCGGATAAGTTGATCCAGAGAAACTCGTTGACTTCCTCACCCAACTGCCACGATTATGCGTGGAGTAACTTCCTTCAAAAGCGTCAGTAGATTTCTCGCTGAAATCCCCTGAATCAGGAGTCCATTGGGTGCCTTCAGCATATAACTCTACTCTCTCACCAGTATTATCTGGGATAAGAACTATTCCATTAGCTGTGGGCGCTGTAGCTGCAAGAACGATTTGGGGTTCGCTGAAGAACGTCAAGTAAACTGCAAAAAATGTCAGGATCACAAGGTAGATTCCGATTCTTGAGACCGCTTTTTTGTCGACTTTGCGCCCGAAAAACTCCCTACCATAAATGAAAGGCAAACCTCCCCAGCAGAGGATTATCAAGAGGTACGGAGCTTGAACAAGTGAACTCAATAAAGTTTTTAATAATGGTAAAAATATTTTGAACAAAGGCAGATTTGATATTTTTTGGTAGATAATTCCTGCAGAGTTTACGCTGACTAAAGCTAGTAATAAGTAGATAGGAGTTCTGGGTATTTTTGCCTCATTCAATGGTTTAAATTAAGGTTTGAACGCATTAAAAAAGGTTTGTGAAAGATACAACCAGAACATGTGTGCCCTTTACACAACCATAAAAAAGTTCTTAAAACATGTTCCAGATTCCAGAAGATTTTTTAAATAAGTTATGTGTGAATGACACATAAATGGATTATGTTGAAAGGTATCGTCGTGACATAAAAAAACGTTTTGGAATGCCCGCCAAGAGCGAGTCTACCAGTAAAATTAAGAGTGAATTGAAAAAAAGTTTTTTAGTGTCCATTCCTCCATTCAAGTCTAACAAGTTGAGGAACCGTTTTAAAAGAAAACTTTACGGTTACACCATAAACAATAAGAAAAAAATATATTTTGTTGAAGGATTGTTTAAGAATCTTGATTGCGAAGAAATTAATGACAGAGCTTTTTTTGTACCTAATGAAAGCGCGGAGCGCATGCTAAAGTTTTTGGAAGAGCAAAGAATTGATTTTGAAATCATTAAGATTTGGAAGGAATGAGCTCGTAAACCCTGTATTCGAAAAGGTTTTTGAAAGTTCCTATTTGTTTGTAGTTTTTCAGTGTTTTGTCAAAGTAGTTTTTAAAATATTGTTCTTCTCCATTGTTTGAGGTTATGAAGTAGTCTGGCGGGTTTTGTTCAATTAGTTCTATTATGGTTTTGTTGAATTCAACGTGCTGGATGAACGAGTCATAGAAATCAAAGGAAATGGGGTTATTATTTTCGAATGAGACGTAATTTGTTGCTACGGGGTCTCCGAATATGGTTCCGTTTCTATCTTGAAACAGTTCCTTTAGGTCGTAGAAGAACTGTGCGTTAGACGGGTTGGCGTAATAGTTTATGGTCATCGTGTTGTGATAGAGCGAAACCATTACCAACAGGGCGGTCATTAGGAGGGCGTCTTTGTTCTTTCTTATTGTTCTGGAAAGCGCTGGGTAAAGCAAGGTTGTAAACGGTATCATGTAATAATAGAACGTTCTCCAAAAGGTCAGTAGGATTATTAATGAGAGCAAGAAGGGCAGAACGCTTTTTAGAAATTCTTTTTTTTGTTTGAAACTAAAGAAGCTGGCCACTACTGTCAGTCCGAGGAAGAAGAAACCCATGCTCCAGAATTGCCATGAAAAAATGTTTGGTTCGGCGAACTTGGTTGAGAAGTGATAAAGAAAGTTTTGGCTGATAAAGCTTTGAGTGAGTACTTGAATAAGAATCACGCTTAGTGTTGTAAGTATTATGAAAGCTTTAACGCTTTTCAGAATTTTTTTCTCATAAAGCAGGAGTATCGGGAAAATCAGTATTATGCTCACTCTTGTGAGGAATGCAAGAGATAAGAACGCTCCTGCGAGTTTATAGTGTTTTTTTTGTGAGGCGTATAACCCTGCGAGCGCAAACATTAAAGCTGTGTAGAATCCGTGACTTATTGTCGAGTACGCAAGCCATTCAGGGGACAGAATAAGAATTATTGAAGCTATTATCCCTGTCTTCTGCCCGTAAATCTTTTTTGTCACAAGATAAAGAAGGATAACTGTTATAGTGCTTGACATTAATGGCAGGATTTTTGCAGACCATATTTCCGGACCTGTTAAGCTTAAAGTTAAAGAAATCAACAGGGGTTGTATCGGGGGGTGGGCGAAAAAGAAGTCTTTGTACAATACTTTTCCTTGCGCTATTTGTTTGGCCACGTTATAGTAAAATACTTCATCCGCGTTAGTTGGGTGAAGCAAAAATAATCTGGGCAATATTGTCGCGACTAGTAGAATAATAATTATTTTTTTGTTATTCATCCGAAATTCAATATTGCTTTCAGGCCTCCAAGATATTGTTTAAGATTATCCATATCCTTAATCCCTAAGATTTTTTTCTTTATGTATTTTGGCCTGAAATAAAATTCCTTAAACGCTTTCTCAACCCATTTTTTCGCGCCAGGATAAACATCAGGCATTCTTTCACTTGTTTTCTCGAGGGTAAAGTCCCTCCAATAATCGTTCAAAACCCCTTGCTTCAAGCACCTGTCGTAAAGCCTTGTTCCAGGGAACGGAACCACGTTGGAGAACATGGCCCAGTCCAGGTCAAGCTCTTTTGAAAGGCTTATCGTCTTTCTAATGCTTTCCTCGGTTTCATTTAAGTATCCGAGCATGAAAAAACCGAAGGCCTGAATCCCTGCCCTATTAGCCATTTGAACCGCTTTCCTTATTTGTTTCAGGCTTGTTCCCTTGTTCATCAATCCCAGGGTTTTCTTATCTCCTGACTCTATCCCGAACCTCAGGGTTTTACAGCCAGCTTTTCGCATCAAGTTGAGCATTTTTTGGTCAACAACGTCAACCCTTGTCGGGGTCTGCCACGCTATTTTCACGCGCCTCTTCAGGATTTCCTTGCACACCCTGATAACGTGCCTCCTGTTGATGGTGAACGTGTCATCGTAAAACCAAATGGACTTGGTCCCGTATTCGTTTACGCAGTGCTCCATCTCGTCCACCACGTTTTTTGCTGACCTGAACCTCACCCTCGACTCAGTAGGTGGTTTGAAGCAGTAATCGCAGTGAAATGGGCAGCCGCGCGAAGTCATCGTCGTGGTGAACGGTTTCTTAGCGAGGATTGAACAGTACTTGCTGTTTGGCAACAAGTGCCTAGCGGGGAAAGGTATTTCATCCAAAACGGATAAGTTCTTGCCAGGAACTTGATAAATTTTGTTTTCTTTTTTGTACACCAGGCCTTCAACATTTTTTTTGTCGCGCTTTCCTTTCAAGAACTCGATGAATTGGGGGAAACTGATTTCTCCTTCCCAAGCAATCCCGTAATCCACGCTATCGTGCTGAACCGTTTCTTTTGGATAAACAAACATTTGGGGGCCTCCAATCACCGTTATGGCTCCGTGTTGCTTGGCTTGCTCGGCGACTCTGTACCCTGTTTGAACGAGGGGAGTCATCACGGAAATCCCGACAATGTCTGGAGAGTATTTCTTGATTCTTTGACCCGTCTCCTTTATAGTCAGGTTTTCCGCGTGACAGTCAAGAATCTTAACCTCATGCCCTAAGCTTTCGAGAACAGCAGCGTTGTAAGATATACCTAACGGGGGGTAAACCCCTTGCGCGCGGTTCACACTATCCGCTAGCCTAGTGTTAACGTTGCCTAAAGGGTGAGGTCTTACGAACAATATTTTCATGTCTTTAACAAAAAAGAAGAATGTTCTCGCTTTTTTAAACCTTTTTTTTTAACAGAACAGGCTTGCCGCCACGTTTCCCCCTCTACCCTTCTCATCGTACGCTAGAACTGTGAAACCATAAATGTATTCTCTTCTTGGAAGACTAAAGAATTGTGTTGTTTTTTGGTTTAGTGTTGCGTTTATGGTTTTGTCAAGCACGCCGTTATATTTAAAGAAATGAATTTTAAAGTTTAATTTAAGCTCTTTTGAAGCGTCGGAATAATTTGACCTAGGAATAAATCGGCATTCAAAAGAACATGCAGAAGAGTTTTTTTGTAATTGAGTGCACGTAAAGTCAGTGAAATAATAAGACGGGGTGTAAAGAGTTTTTGTTAGAAGGATGATGAAAATTATGCTTATTGTTAAGCTGATTATTGCTCTAATAAGTGATTTCAAATACGCTTGTTTTATTTTCATTGAACACCTCCTCGTAGTATCCCGATTTTTTTAGGTCGTGAGTTCTTAATCCAAGAGAGTTCGGACCGATATATATGTGAGTGACGCCATAATCATTAGTTAGTTTTTCAAGAGTTTCTGTATCATTTGAGTTTATTGATAGATATCTGAAAAGGTCAAGCCTAGCTTCGAATTCTGAACGGTTGTAGTTAGCCCAGCAGTAGTTAGTGAATAAGAAAACTTTCTTTCCTGTTAAGGGGAATATTCTGTCTCCATGCGAGCCTTCGGAGCCAGCTATGCATCCCGTACCTCCTCCATCAATCATTATGGTCGAATTCTCTGGTAACGTTTTTATGAATTGGAATGCGGCTATCTCTTCTTTTTTAACTGAATCAATTGATTCGAGCTCTGGCTGGTTTAGATTCATGAAATAATAGAGGGGATTTATTATTAAGAATGGCAGGAGTAAGAGAAACATTATCAGGATTGGTTTGTTATCGTCAACCAGTAAAGCGAATACCATTGGGAAAATGAATTTCGGAAAATCAATCATCCTCCTAAAGGTTAAAGATTGATAGAGGAGCATTGAAAAAATCATTGAGAAAACATAAAATAGTAATAGGGAAATTCTTTTTTTGTTTATGAATTTTTTAATCAGTAATATTAAGAGTATTGTCATAAACCCGTAAAGAGGGAGGGTAACGTTCATGAACGCTCCGTGAGAGAGGAAAGAGTTGATTATTCTTTGCGATATGTTTTGGCTTGCGAAGTATGAGCCAGCAACTTTGTGTTCCGCCCAATTCATTGGCAAGAACCTGTCGTTCATGTGAGGTGCGAAAATAATGAAGAAAGGTATTGTCAGTATTAAGGATATTGAAAGTGGTTTGAAAATTTTTTTTAGGAAATCAACTGTTTTTTTCAGAGTTCCTTTTTTTATGAATTCGTGAACGCTAAATGACATGAATAAAAACATTAAAGGAAAAAAAGTGTACCAATGAGTGAATAGAATTCCCGTAACAGCGATGATGATTAATCCATTGTTGAATTTTTCTCGCCACGCTTTTGTTAAAAGATAAGCAGTTATGAAGAAAAAATAAATTGACCAGGCATAAGAAAAAACAGCTCTTATGACCAAGTAATCTAATACGTGGTCGAGAAAGAATGCGTAGAAAAAAGCTGCTAACAAACATTGTATTTCATTGTCTAAAAAACCTCTGGAGAAGAGGTAAAAACCTATTATTGCGCAGAGGTTTAGAACAAACGAGAAGAGGGTTATGCTTGATATTGGGTCAATTCCTGCAAAAGAGAATCCTAAAGGTATTGAATAAGCTGCGGGAAAATAAAAGAAGGATGTTGGAAGGTCGTAGGGTGTAAGGTCGGGGGTTATTTTTCCTTTTATTTCAAATGTTTTTGACAGGATTCCAAAACGAGATATGTCTGTGCCAATTAATTGGAAATTAAATTTTTGGTATATCAAGAAATGGAGTATTCCTGCGGATAGGATTATGATTCCCAATAGAATTAAATGTTTTTTTTTGAGCTGAACTTCTGGGGTTTTGGCTTTTTGAAACAAGATAAAATTGATTATGAAAAGGATGGGCATGAAAAGTGTTAGTGAAATAAAGTTTGAGATGAACAAGCTAGTTACTGTTAGCACTATTAATGCTGCTGGAGTGAAAGCGATTCGGACCAGGAAGTTTTTTGTGAAAACTGAAACAAGGACGTATGAAGTGTAGAAGAAAAAAACGGGGAGAATTAATTGTGGAAAAAAGTTAAAGTAAAAGGATATAATGCTTATGATAAGTAATAAAGTGCTCAGCGTTTTTGTTTTGTTCATTTTTTTTTTATTTGAAGCTTATTGATGTTAACAGTATTGATTCGTCCTGACAAATACCTATAATCGCTGGTTCAATGATTACTAATTGTTCTTTTCCTAACTTTATGTCTTGTAGACTGATTTCTTTTTTTTCGCATTGACTGCTTTTTATAAAGGTTTGAATTTCTTTTTCGCCAATTTTAACTGTCAGGTTTAGGCCGTCGCCTCCAGCGCTTCCCGAACAGTAGCTTAAAACCATGCTGTCAGTGTTTTCAGGTATGAAAACTTTTTTTCTTATTGATGCGGGTTCTTTGCATTCGCAGACGTCCAGTTGGAATCCTTCAAAGAATTCTCTTGGAAGGCATGAACTTGATTTTGTCCATAACAGTTTCTCAGGCCCGGCGAAGTTTATATCATGTTTTGCTAAAGTTTCTTTTACTGGAATATAAGGAAATATTACTAAGTCGCTTGAAAACAAATCCATGGAGTTTTCATAAAACCAGTCCGTCCTGACGGCTAATGAAACATTATTAGTCACTGATAGTATTGCTAAAATTATGAACAGAATTGCAGACTTTTTTGATGATTCAAAACCTTTCAGCGAAAAAATCATGATTAAAGTTAGTGTTGGAAAGTAAAATCTTGCGTATCTTGGCCCGAAACCCCCTTTGTAATCTAATGAGAATATTAGTAGGTTTATGACTATTATATACGCGAAGACGTCCAACTCTTTTTTCTCGTTCCACATTTTTATCAAACCTATTAAGGACAGAATGAGGAACGGGGAGTTGAAGATTATGCCGTCTGAAGAAAACAGCGCGTAAAAGATTCCGTGGTATTTAAGGAATAAACCGTTTTTTGACAGGTCTGCGAAAGAGTAAATCGCATGAGGCATTATCATGCCTTCTTCGGTCATATAATTATGGGCGTCGAATATTGGGGCCCGAACCCATTTAGGCAGGATTGAAAAAAGGGTTGAAGTGCTCTCCATGTTTATGAAATGCGGGTCAATTAAAGGGTTCCCTGTCAAGGCGAGGTTCCATATGAGTCTTGGAGAGTTTACTAAAATGAAGATGAAAAACAGTTTTTTCAGAAAAACCTTTTTTCTACTGCTTTTTTTGAAAGTTTTGTAAAGGATGGGGATTATGATTAAAAAGCTTACCAGTCTGTTCAAGGTCATTAGGGACGCGAATAATAAGATTTTATTCTGGCTCGATTTTTCTTTTTTAAGATATTCGTTTAAAAGAGCTAAGAAGAGAAGAAGGTTGACTGTGTGAACAAATATCAATCTCGAATATATCATTAATCCAGCGCCGAAACCGAACAAAGCTGTTCCAATAAGAACTGTTTTTCTTCTAAACCCCATTTTTTTGAGGATTAATGAAAAAACGTATAAACAAAGAGATGTTATCGCCGCGTTGGATAAGACAAGAAGTGAGTAAAAAACGTTAATTGAATCACCAATTAAACCGTAGATTATTGCGGGCACATGGTAGAACATGAAAAAAGGTTCGTTTACCAGGTAGCACTTCCCGCCTTTACTGATGAAGTCGTGCCGAGTATCAATGTTTCCTAAATCGCTGCAGGGAATCCCAAAATTTTTATTGAGCAAGAGGTTATATGCGGATAGCACGTTTTCAGTAGGTCTTCCGAAGGGCTGACCTTCAAAATTGAAAGGAGAGTACAACTGACCTTGAAAATAGAAAGGAATTAGAATTGCAGCAAAGAAGAAGATTTCGCAAATGTTTAAAACCTTATTGTCAAGTTTCAGCTTCATTTATTCACCTCAATAAAAAGTTTGAGAGTGTTTAATAATGTTTTAGGACCATGCTTTAAAACAGAAAATTTGGATTCGTCCCTGTGCTCGTAATAAACAGGGATTTCTTTTATCACGAACCTTTTTTTTTTGGCTTTTACGAGGAGTTCAAGATTTACTTCAAATCCTTTTGATTTAAGCTCAATTGATTTAACAACTTCTTTTTTGAAGGCTTGAAACCCGCTTTGAGAATCTTTAACTTTTAGTCCGAAAAGAAGCCTGTTTAATGCGTAATAAATCCTGCTTGCCAGAAACCTATTCATCGGGATTTTTTTGTCTTCACCCTTATACCTTGAAGCGATTACAATGTCGTTTTTTTCAAGTTCTTTGAGAAGTTTCGGGAATATCTTCGGGTTAACTGACATGTCTGCGTCGGTCATTATGATTTTCTGTCCTTTGGCTTTTGAGAACATGAAATTCCAGGCCCAGCCTAATCCTTTTCCTTCTTTAAAGCTGAAAGTTCTGACTCTAGAGTCTTTTTTCCTTATTTCTTCCATTATCTCTAAAGTTTTGTCCGTGCTCCCGTCCTGCTCAATAATTATCTCATAATCAGTTTTTAAAGAGTCCATTATTTTCTTGACTTTGTTGTAACTGGAAGCTAGTATTTTTTCTTCATCACGGCAAGGGATTAAAATTGAAACATTTATCATAAACTAAAAGTTTAAAATAGATTCACATTTTTTAAGTTATTCATGTTAAAATCAGCTGTCATCGGCGTTGGAAAGTGGGGGGTTAAGCACGTTGCAGAGTGGAAGAATGTTAGGAGCCTTGTTTTAAGCGCGGTGTGCGACAAAAACGAAAACCTTTCTGGAGGGTTTAGTGATTTGAAGTTTGTAACAGACTACCACGACTTACTGGGTTCGGATATTGATTGTTTTAGTGTTTGTACTCCTAACGAAACACATTTTGAAATCGCGCATGACTTGCTTAATTCTGGAAAACATGTTCTTTTAGAGAAGCCTATGTGTTTGAGTTCAAGCGAATGCTTGAAACTTTACAGGCTTGCTGAAAAGAAAGGTTTGGTTCTGGTTCCAGGTCACGTTTATCGTTTTAATAACGCGCTTGAAAAGGTTAAAGACATGATAAAAAAGTTAGGGACTGTTAAAAAAATAAAACTATCTTGGATTAACGTTCTTCCCCCTAATACTAAACAATCAATAATCTATGATCTAGGACCACACATGTGGGACATCCTAAACACGATTTTTGAAGACGAAGTTATTGTGAGCTCTGCAGTTTGTGAAAGAGAAAGAGCTTGGATTAGAGGAAGCGTAGGAGGCAAAAGTTACGACGTTGAACTGGAATGGAAAGGTAAGCAAAAAAAGAGAGAACTACTTGTTGAAGGTTCTAAAGCTAAAATTTGTTTGGACGTGGCTCAGCAAAAATTCATAACCCCTAAAACCAATCATTTTCCGAACAACACCCTGTTGTCAGAGTTAAATTTTTTTGTGGACAAGATAAATGGGAAAACTAATAAGTCGGTTAATGGATTACTTGGTTATAAATCAATTAGGTGGGTCGAGGAATGTCTGAAAAAAAACATTTAGTTTCCGTTGTTATTCCTGTAAAGGATTGCGAAAAAACCATGCCCGACCTTATGAAATCTTTGCAAAAACAAGATTACCCCAACTATGAAGTGATTGTTGTCGATTCTTCAAGCGATAAAACTCCTAAAATCGTTGAGAAACATGGTTTTAGACTGGTTAAGATCCCCAAAACCAGAAAAAGGAACACTAACATCGCCAGAAACATTGGATGGAAAAAAGCTAGGGGCAATATCGTCGCTTTCACTGATGGGGACTGCAAGGTTTCAAGCAATTGGTTGTCAGAGCTTGTTAAAGGATTTGATAGTGATGAAATCGCTGTCACTGGTGGCGGGATTAAACGGTGGGGGGAATCTTTTTTCTCAAGATATCATGATTGGGCTTACAGAAGTGGTATCCCAAAAATTGAGAAAGAAGTTATTTTTGACGAAAAGCTTTACGCTGACAAACAATCGTTTTCAGATTATGAACTTATCGTAGGTATGAACATGGCTATCCGAAAAAAAGTTCTAAGAAAAGTTGAGGGGTTCGATGAAAACATGCACTACTTGGAAGAGAATGAGATTTTTTGGAGAATAATCAAAAAAGGTTACAAGCTAAAAACAACTCCAAAAGCAATTATTTTTCACAAACACGCTTCTGACTTCAAAACTTGTGTAAAAAAATATTTTAGTTCTGGAAGGGGTGTGGGGATGTTTATCAGAAGATATCCTAAAAGCGATTTTTCTAAGCATCGTTTAAGACTTCTTCTGGCTTTCGCATTTTTTTTGATTTCTTTACCGATCGTTTCAGTTTACAACTTGTTCTTGGGGTTAGGATTTTTTTTAGCGCCACTGCTCTTAACAGCGTCTTACTCTGTTAAAAAAAGTTTTAAGGAAAACTCTTTGGAGCCTTTATTGTATCCTTTGATTGATTACATTCTTTGTGGTTATTCTTATCACTTTGGCATAGCTCATGGTTTATTATTCAAGGATTCGACATGAAGGTTCTATTTGCTAATCCTCCTTGGAGTAGAAGTCAGAAACATATTGCGAGCAGTATCAAATTCTCTTTTCCACCCTTAGGATTATTACAATTAGGGTCTTATGCTCAAGCTCAAGGTTTAGAAGTCAAAGTTGTTGACAACATCGGTTTTGGCTCAAACATTAAAGAGTTTATAAGAAAAGTCGAGGGTTTTGGTCCAGACTTGGTTTGTTTAACCACTTCAACCACGACTTTTGAAAATGCTTTAAAAACGGTTCAAGCCATAAAAGCAAGTTCTTCAGGTATAAAAACCGTTCTTGGAGGGCCGCACGTTTCAGTACTTCCTGATGAAGCTTTAATCAAAGGAGTTGATTTTGTTGTTAGGGGTGAAGGCGAAAAAACTTTTGAGGAGCTTGTGAAATCTTTAAAGGCTGGAAAAGGTTTTGGAAAAGTCAAGGGCTTGTCGTTCAAGCAAGGCAAAAAAGTTATCCATAACCGCTCTAGGGTTTTAATTAAAAACATTGATGAACTTCCCTTTGCGGATAGGGAACTTGTTCCCATTAAAAAGTATGTTTCTCCTCCAGGACTTGCTTTAAATGACCTGGCAACAAACATGATTGCTTCAAGAGGGTGTCCTTTTAGGTGTTCTTTCTGCTCTAACACTGTTTTTGGAAAAACTTTTAGACCTAACTCTGCGGAAAGAATGGTAAAAGAAGTTGGTTATTTGAAAAATCTGGGTTTTAAGGAAGTTTTTTTTAATGATGACGTGTTCACGCTTAATAAGAAAAGGGTTTTTGATTTCTGCAATGGTTTGGAAAAAGATGGATTGGATGTTTTGTGGTCTTGTTCAACTAGGGCGGATTGTTTGGATCGTGAAATGATTCGTAAGATGAAAAAAAGCGGGTGCCATACTATTGGTTTTGGTGTTGAGAGCAGCGATCAAAAATTTATTGACCAGATGAACAAAGACATTAAATTAAAAACAATTGAAAAAGCCATACGCTTGTGTAAAGAAGAAGGTCTCAACGTTAAAGCATACTATCTTATTGGTTATTCAAATGATGTTGAAAGCAACGCTTTTAGGGATTTAAAACATGCGATAAAGCATGGGGTTGATTATGTCAAGTTCGCTTTGATGACACCTTATCCGGGTACCCAGGTTTATACTGATTGGAAAAAAAATGGTTTATTAGTGAAAAGTGATTGGAAGGATTTTGATGGAGGGAGTTTGTTAAGAAGTGATGTTGACCAAGAAAAGGTTAAAAAAATTTATGATATGGTTTATGCAGGTTTTTATTTAAGACCTGGTTTTGTTTTCAAACAAATTTTTAAGACGCGTTCTTTTTTGGAGCTTAAGAATTCTTTTTACACGCTCAAGTCTTTGTTGAAGAACAGTTTTTAAGTAAAACAAGCTGGAATAATACTTGTTCCGCTTCCTTTAACGTATTCTATTGTTTTTGGACATTCTTTGATAACTCCTTTATCATAAAAAACGCATTCGTTATAAGTCAGCATTATCATTCTGTCACCGTACAATTTTTTGAAATCTTCCAATTCCACGAAACCTAAAACCCCAACTGAATCTATCATCATCCAGCCTTCTTCTGGAAGCCATACTTCGACAAGCGTGTGGGAAGTATCAGAATAAGTCTTGTTGTTTTGGTGAACTTTGAGTATTTCCACGTTTCTTGCGGGCAAGCCGAGCGCTCTTAAAGAACTTATCAGTATTTGGGACTGCAAGTTACAACTTGAAACTGTTCCTTTCCAAGAAATCATTTTTTTAGCTATATTAACATCTTGATTGACTTGGTCTTCATGAGTTTCTGATTCTTGTTGACTGAACCAGAGAATGTTTAATAATCCTTCAATCGTTGACTTTAGGTTTCCATCCTTTTGGAATTTTAGGGCAAATTCTTGGATGTATTTGTTTGCGGGGTGGTGAGCGCAGTTCTGCCCGCAGAAAAAGTTTCTTGACAAAGAGTTTCCGTGGAAAAACGTCATTAAGTAATCTGAAATGTTATCGTGTTCTATCATTTTTGTCTTGCCTAGACCGACTGTAAAGAGCTTCGGCTCGTCGTTGATGAATATTATGTTCGGGTACACTCCTGAGCTCAGCGTTCCAGGATTAACATCAATTTTTATTATAATTTCTCCTGATTCGTGGATAAAGTTTTGTTCGGATTGCTCCCACGAGATTCTTTTGAATTCCTGTTCATTATAAACGCATTCGCTTTTTACGGAAGTGTATGAATCTATTTTTAAATTTATTCCAGGAAAGGTTACAAAATCCAATTGAGATGGTTCTTTTAAATCCGTTCTTAAAGTGTAATATCCCGTATAGTCGGGTAAACCGTAATAATAAAAATTGCTTGAACTGACAATTGAAAACGCTTCCTGTAAAAGAATGAATATCATTAAAAACATCGTTATCACCAGAAAAGTTTTTCCAAGGGCGGATGTATGTTTTCCAACAGTTTTTTTTATTTTAGAGCAAGTTTTTTTCAAGGAGTCACTCCCACTTCTTTTTAACGAAGTCAATCCATGTTTGTAATGTTAACACGACCCATGTTTTTAGGTTGTAATAATAGTTTTCCGCGCTTTTAATCCTTATTCTCGTAAGTTCATCGTAATCAAAGAGACCTATTTCTTTGTTTTTCTGTTGTGAAAAATAGTGATCAACCCAGTGTTTCATCTCTTCGTTCATCCATTGAGTGGTGGGTGTCCAGAAGGGTTTTTTCTTCCTGTTAACGACGGTTCTGGGAAGTTCTTTTTTGAACGCGTCTCTGAGTATTTTTTTTGAGTTAATCCAACCAGATTTTTGATTTATTGGAAGACTCATTCCAAAACTTACAATGTCATGAGAAAGGAAAGGTGTTCTGGACTCCACGTGATTTGCCATACCCATCCTGTCAACTTTTGTTAGGATGAATTTTGGGAGAAAGTGGTTGACTTCGTAGGAAAAAACGTCTTTAACGTTGTTTACTTGCCTAGCGAAGTATTTGTCTGTTTTTGTAAAACATTTTTTTTTAAGGATCTTTTTTTTCTCAGAGTCTGTGAAAACCGCGTTTCTTTGAATGAAAGCGTTTGAAAAATCTCCTGTTAAAGAATTGATTAAGCGTTTGACAAAAACGTTTTTACCTGTTCTCATTTGACCAAGCAGTTTTGAAGGTTTAAATCTAAGTTTGTGGTAGTGATAAAGCATTCGGGCGTCCCTGTATCGGGAGTACCCTCCGAAAACCTCGTCAGCCCCTTCTCCTGAAAGCACGACTCTTATTCCTTGTTTTTTTAGAGCGCTTGATAAAACGAATGATGGTATTATCACCGGGTCGAAAACAGGCTCATCCGATAGGTACACAAGTTCAGGGAATTTTTCAAAAACCTTTGGCGGAAAGGTAACTTCATAATGCTCTGTTCCTAAGATTTGAGCGATTTTTTTAGCGTGAGCAGACTCGTCTTCTTTTTTTCCGTAACTTATTGAAAACGTTTTTATTTTTTCGTTGAACTGTTTGGAATAATAAGCTATTATTGTGGAATCCAATCCCCCCGAAAGAAAAACACCTGTTTCCCTGTCTTGAGGTGTTCTTTTTCTGATACTTTCTTTAATCATTTCTTTTAAGCATCCTTGAACCGGAGATTTGTGCCAGTACTTTTTTAATGACAGTTTATTTTCTTTGAGGGTTATGGTGTGCGCGGGTTTCACTCTGAACACATTTTTTATTAGTGTTTTTGAGTCGCTGGTCAGTCTCATGGTTAAAAATTCGTTAAGCGCTTGAATGTTTATTTCTGGTTTGACCAAACCACTTGCTAGTAAAGATTTTATCTCGGAAGCAAAAATAAATGCGGTTTTGTCTTTGTAATAATAAAGAGGTTTTATACCAAATCGGTCTCTTGTAAGGATTAGTTTTTTTTCTTTTTCATCTCTTAACGCTATTGCGAACATGCCATCAAGATTTTTTGAGAAGTTTTCGCCCCATTCCTCGTAAGCGTGAACAATTATCTCAGTATCCGCATCTGTTTTAAACTCGTGGCCTTTTTTTTCAAGTTTTTCTCTCAAAGCTTTATGATTATAAATCTCTCCGTTGAAAACAGCGATTACGTCTCCTTCTTCGTTGGTTATTGGCTGGTCTCCTTTTTTGCCGGTTATTCTTAACACGTTTGTTCCCATTAGAAAATTTTGGCTGAAGTATTTACTGGTGAAGTCTGGCCCGCGGTAATCAATCTCTTTCAGCATTTTTTTTAACGCGTTCTTGTTTTCGCAACCGATTAAACCTGATATACCACACATTTTTTAAACTCTTAAACGTCTTAAGATTTAAAAGTTATTCCAATGGGTATCGATGATAATGCGGTTCGAATTTTTTCTTTTATCTTAATTTTTGTTTTTTTTATGATCTTATCCCGTTTTTTCAGCATTTTTAACATGCTTTTTTTTATTGGATTCTTTTTTGTTCTTTACATCATCTATTTCAATGAAAAAGCCAAATCTTTCTTTTCTAAGCATTACAGGTTCTTTCTAGCCGTTTTGTTAATCTCTCCTGTCTTAATCTTTATTTTTTCAGGGGGTTTTGAGAGTAAGATTCCTGTATTCATTGACATGCCCTACCAATTTTATTTATTCACTTATTTTGATAAACTCATGACAGTTTATCATAGCGTTTTTGGCTGGGACTTCAATTTTGCGGCGGGATATTTGCAGTTACAGAATCAGCCGCCTTTACTTCACGCCCTGTTTTTTGTTTTTAAGAAAATCTTTTTTTTCGTTTCAGAAGAGCTTTTATTTCGAACCACTATTCTTGGCGTTTTCTTATTCCCGACTTTATCTCTCCTTTATTTGATTAGAAATCAATCTCGAAAAGTCATTCTGGTAACGCTTTTTGTTTGGCTTAGCTTACCTCATGATAATTTTATGATTGGTAATTTATTGCTCTACTTTTCAGTAGGGTGGTTTTTCATCTGTTTAAGTAAACTTAAATCTTTGACAGAAAAGAAAAGTCAAAAGAAGCTTATTGAATTAGTTATTTTGACAGTTATTCTTTTTTATTCTCATCCGGGAGCTGGTTTTTTGTTCTTGTTTTTAGTCGTTTTTTTCCTGCCTTCTATTTCAAAAATCGGGATTAAAAAAATGATTTTGTTATTCTTTCTTCTCATAGGTAGCTGTTCAATTTTTATTATCTACGTTTTTGTCAATAATCAGGGGATTCACGAATCTTTTGTATTTGGCCATAGAGGATATGATTTCAGGGTCGAGTTTTTTAACGAGTATTTTAAAACCTCTCCTTTTGTTTTCATCTTGCCTTTAGGCCTTGTTTTTTTGAGTAAAGGTTTTTTCAGAAAAATCACTATTGCAATCTATATTTTCTTGTTGATTTCAGTTGCACAATCTTTTTTTATTTTATCAGACGACCTTTCTTTCATAACCATTATCGCGGATAAAGGTTTATTCGTTTCCACAGCTGTTTTCAGCTTCTTATCCGTTTATTCTTTAAAAAAAATGCATGAAAAGTTTGGCGACAATAAGCGCGCTGAAACCTTTCTTTTTTTCATCACTATGATGTTTTTTTACTCTACTGTGGTCAGAGCGTCTTTTGTAATAATGACTTGTTTTGAACCAATGGTTTTCTGGGAACAACTCTATAATTGGGACATTTATTACGAAACTAATAAGATAATGGGAAAAGTTTGGGAGTTCAGTGTTAGAAGTGATACCGGAAGCGTTTTAGAGTTTCTTAATAATTCAAGAACAGAATCCCGTGTGTTATGGGAAGATGGTCCTCAGTTTCCTTTAGGTGGAGGGCACATAATGTCTTTAGCGTGGATGGAAACAAATAAGAGTTTTGCTAACAAACCATACTCCCTCACAGCTATAACTGGAGTGGATTTAAGGAACGAGTTTCCTGAAGTTTTAGGAGCGAATCTAAGAAAAGATTACGACTTGTTTCTTAAGAGGTTAAAAGAGTATAACGTAAAGTACGTTGTTGCTTATCAGGATTTCTCTGATTTTTTGGACCATAAACCTCAATTCCGTAAGGTTCATTCAGGATTCTATTTGTCTAACAAGACTTTTCCTTACGTCATGTTTTTTAAGAATCATCCTTGGTATATCTCTGAGACAATCCCGGATAACAGGTCTTTTCAAGCTTTCCCTGTAGACGCTTCTCTTTCTTTTAGTTGCGGTTATACTGACAAACATTTTTTTAATCTAAGAAATCAGGAAAGGGAAGGATTAATTCTTGTGCCTTGCAAAGTTGGAGGAATTACTTATCCTTCTGCGGTTGGAGAAAAATTCTTTTTGAAAGAAAATCATTCATATTTTTTGAGAATTGGTTTTTTTAAGTTGTATAATGTTTCTTACGCTCCCACCAAGAACTCCGTTGTAAAGGTCTGGTTCATTAATGGTTCTGAGTCTATAAAAATTCTTGAAAAAAAAATAGAATACTCGGGTAAGTGGGAGGACGAAATTTTTGACTTAACCAATCATATTACTCAGGACGGTTTTCATGAGTTAAGAGTCGAAGCTTGGGCTGGGGGTCAATATTCAAGTGACTATTCTGTTGCAACAAATTTTGTTGTTTTGGACATGGGTCCTAAACAGGGTTATTTTCAGGAACCCGTTCCAGTATCTGAACCAACCATTAATGTTTACGAGTTCTTGGGTTGCGAGGAGTCTTACGTGCTTCCTGCTGAAATGGGTGTGGCGTGGGTGGAGGATAAAACTATTCGAGCTAAAATCAATTCTTTAAAAGAGAATACGACAGTATTGTTGTCGTACAGTTTTTCCGAAAACTTCAGGGTGAACGATTCCTCAGTAGTGATTTCTCCTTCTGAAGATAATTTTATGCAATTGTATTTTGAAAAACCAGGTTTCTATGATTTGGAAATTGAATTCTTCACTAATTTGAAGGGCAGGTTGGCTGAAGCTGTTTCAGCGATATGTTTTTTAATCCTGCTGATTTTGTTTTTTAAGAATAAATGAAATTTTGTTTTGTTAACCTCCCTTCAGAGAACAGCATTGTAAGACGTTTTGGATGTTTTTTCAAATCAAATTCTTATCTTTTCCCTCCTCTTGAATTACTTGGGTTAGCCACTCTTGCTAAAAGAGATGGTTGTGAAACCAAGTTAATTGATTGTGTTTCAGAAAAAAAAGGTTTAGATGAATTAGTTTCTGAAATTAAAAGATTCAGTCCTGAAATCATTTTGTTCTTGTTATCGTTCAACGATGAAGAAAAGGATTTAGAGAAAGTTAAGTTCATTAAAGAAAAAATTCCTGAAGTTCAAATAGGTTGTTTTGGTTATTCAGCAAGGTTTCTGGCGGACCGGCTTTTAGACTGGGTTGACTTTGTGATTAACGGTGAGCCAGAACCCGTTCTTAAAAGAATTCTTAAAAAGAAAAAATTTTCAAACATAAAATGCTTATCCTACACTCAAGGAAATAAAAAAGTGATTAGCGATGAATCTTGTGTTGCTGATTATTCTAACCTGCCTTTCCCTGATAGGAGATTGATAAACAACTCCAGTTATAGTTCTCCTTTTTTTGGAAAACCTTTCACAACAATTCAGGCTTCACGGGGTTGTCCTTTCAAATGCAGTTTTTGCGTGCACCCTTTTGGAAAGAATTATCGATTGAGAAGTGTTGAAAGCGTTTTGGAAGAATTGAAAGAGATTATTGGTCTTGGCGTGCGTTATGTAAGGTTTGTTGATGATGTTTTTACGTTGAATGAGCGATGGGTTAAAAATCTTTGTTCAGCTATGCTTCGTGAAAAACTGGATTTGAACTGGGAGTGTAATTCTAGAGCAGAAGGGATTAGTGAAGATACTGCTCGATTGATGAAAAAAGCGGGTTGTAAAAGGATTTTTTTAGGTATTGAAAGTGGTTCGCCTAGAGTTCTTATAACCTATCAGAAGGGTTATGATTTAAAAAGGGTGAAAAAGCAGATAAGTATTTTACGCGAGGCAGGATTGACAGTTTTTGGTTGGTTTATGGTTAATCCTTTTGTTGAGACTTATGGAGATTTTTTTAAGAGCGTTGAGTTCGCTAAAACATCTGGTATTGATTTTTTGATAGTTTCCCAATTCAGTTATAATATTGGAACTTTTTTGAAAAAACCTTTGAAAAAGAAATGTTCTTTGAGCGCTCATTACATGGAAAAAAAATTCTATAAAGAGTTTTATCTGAGACCTAAGAACATCGTTAAGTTGTGGGCATTATTTTTAAAACACCCTTTTCAAGTTTTCGATAATTTTTCAGGAATGATTAAGCTTTTTGCAGGGAGGTTGAATAAGTTTTTTTGAAAATGAAGATTTTACTTAGCCTTCCTGATAAGTCTGGATTGATAGATAAGATTCAAGTGATTGAAACCATTCCTAACATAAGTTTAGCTTATCTTGGCTCAACTCTTAGAAGAGATGGTTTTGAGGTTAAAGTTGTTGACCCTCGTAACACGGATTTATTTAGAGTAATTGAAAGTTTTTCTCCAAACCTTATCGGGTTTTCGGCTTATACTGAAGAAGTTAAGAGCGTAGCCAGAACGGCTTTAAGAATAAAAAAAGATTTTCCCGAAAAATTGATTGTTCTTGGCGGTGCACACGCTTCAGCTCTTCCAATCCTCACTTTAAAAGAGTTCCCTGTTTTTGATGCTTGCGTGGTCGGAGAAGGAGAAATTCCTTTGGTTAGAATTGCTCGTGGAGAAGATTTTAAGGATATTGATGGACTGGCTTTCAGGCAAGGAGATAAAGTCAGATATAACCCTCCATTATACATTAAGAATTTAGACGCCTTGCCTTTTCCGGATTGGAATTTATTTGACCTTAAATCTTATGCGGGGGAGTACACTGACCATGTAAGGCCTTTTCGCAAGCAGCTGGAACTTCCTGTCTCTGCCTCAAGAGGTTGTCCTTTCAAATGCAGTTTTTGTTTTAATATTTCTAAGAATTATAGGTCGAGAAGTGCTGAAAACGTTTTTGAAGAGTTGAAGAGAAATGTTAGGGTTCTTGGAGCTAAAAGAATTCAATTCGTGGACCCTACTTTTGGAGTTGATAAAAAACAAGCTGAAAAGCTCTGTTCCCTGCTCATTGAAAGCGGGTTGGGAAAAGAGTTTGAATGGTTTGCGGGGACACGGGTTGAGCTTGCGAGCAGGGAGTTCATGGAGAACGTAAAAAGGGCTGGTTGTTCTAATCTTTTTATTGGTGTGGAGTCTGGAGATCAAGAAATTCTTAATGGTTTTAAGATGGGGGTTACGACTCGCCAGATAAGAAAGGTTTTTGAGAATGCTAAAAAAATTGGTTTGAACACTCATGCGTCATTTATTCTTGGCTTACCCGGGGAAACGAGAGATAGCTTGAAGAGAACTATTGAATTCGCCAAAGGTCTCGATACTAAGTTTGTGATTTTTTCAATTCTTACGCCTTACCCTGGAACAAAAGTGTTTGATCTGGCAGGCACTTTTGATTGGGATTTGTTTGGCAAGGAATCAGGCAAGGCTTTGAAAGAAGGGAAACTATCTTCTCAGGAGCTAAAAAGTTTCCAGATCCTCGCGTACAAAGAGTTTTATAAAAGACCTGACAGGGCGCTTTTCTTGCTTAGAACGTTAGGTTTTAGAAAGTTTTTCAGCAACATTAAGGAATCCGTTTTCTAAAACTATCTGTTAGGAATAAAATTGGAAGGAACAAGAATGAGTACTTGGATATTTCTTCATAAATACTTGGAACCCATTTTATGTTAATAGAATGGTTTCCTGCTGGAACAGTCATTTTCATGAATTCATAATCCTCTGTTTTTTCAATGGGGATTTCATTTCCGTCAATGAATGCTTTGAATTGTGGGGCGTAATGAGATTTTAGGATTATGTTTGTTTCTTCCTCTAAATCAACGGTTATTGATATCGGGTTCCATGAGTTAAGATTGGTTTTTTCAGAAGGCGTTACAAAAGAGTTTTCCGCATTTTTGTAGTAAAAGATATAATAATTATCATCTATCACTCCTGTTAATTCCAACTCTTTGTTGTTCTGTAAGAACTCCGTGAATTCTGGAGTCCAAGAAATCACTTTTTTTATGTTAAAATTGTCCAAGTGTTTTTCAAACTCCTTCTCACTTATTTCAGAAACGTTTTTTCCGAAGACTCTTCCGTTAAAAGCAGACGTCGTGATTTTATTGTCAGGCACTGTTAAAAAGTAAGGCGGGCCTATGAAATGGTTGTCGGTAAAATAAGGCAGTAAATGAAGAGGCGCCCCTCCCATAAAGAAATCATTTGAAGTCTCGATAAGAATCCTCGAATCGTTCTCTGGAAAAGACAATTGTTTGAATAGTTCTCTTGTATCAGTCCTCATCCTTAGGCCGAGAATTGTTTTGGATTCAACGTTAAAAGGTTCGGTTATGGAGCCGTTAGTCCAGTAAGGATGTATGAAATGGTTCTTGTCTTTCAACACGGATAAAAAGGTCAGATTTGAAAGTGAAAAGTAGATTACAAAAAACGATAAGAAGAATAATAGGATTTTTTTGGCTTTAGATTTTGTTCCTACTTCCTGAAAAAAAATCAGCGCTCCGATTATGGAAACAACTCTTAAAACGTTGATAAATTTTGATATCCTGAACAATCCTGTAAAAGAATCTTTAAAAAATACGGATAGGAGAATCAAAAGAATTATTAAAAACTGGACTAAAACAATCCATCTTTTTTTTCTGCTGAACATTACTAGTAGAGAAATCAACAGGAAAGGAGCTGAATTAAACAGGAATTCTATCAAAAAATTTGTTTTCAAAGAATGGGTTCCAACAAGTTCTTTCATCGTGAAATCTTGTTGCATCCTAAAAGAATGATCAAGCTGGTTTATTTGAGGGAGGAAAACAAGAAGGAATAACAGTGAATAAAAGAAATATTTTTTTGGTCTTTTAATTATCAGAAAAAGTGGTGTGAACGCTGCGAACACTATTGGGTGAGTTATGAGTGTTAGCCCCATGAAAAGACTTGCCAAAAGATTTTCTTTGCGAGTTTTTCCAAGGTATAAGTAAAATGCCAAAAAACCAAGGTTCATGGCAAAGTAAACAAACTCTCCTTTCAGGAATAAAGCATGAGTTCCTAAAAGCCATGCCAGAGACGCTAAAACTCTATAAGGTTTTTTTAAACCAACTCTTTTTGAAACCGCGTAAATCGTGAATAGAGGGATTATTAGTAGCAGCGCGTAGAAAGAGTAAAAAACTATTTGGGTGAAACCAAGTAATTTAAGAAAAAAAGATGTGAAAAAAAAGAAGGGGAAAAAGTAATTATTGAAAACGTAATACCCTGCGTGGAATTGCTGGTTAAACTCTAAGAAATTCCCTTTTTCCAGAGAGTCCATCATGATTTTTGTCCTGTAAAAATTTACCGTGAAGTCATCGCTGACAGACAATCCTTCATCAAACCATCCTCCCGAACAAAGGAAGAGGATAATCATCAGAGCCATTAAAGCGTATACATGAAGTGTCTTGGACTCAAGCAGATAGCAAATGCTTTTTCTGAACTTGCTTAAGCATAATAAGAGTCCGAGTATTAGAGAAGGTATCAGCATGGATAATAAGAACCCTTTTGCAATAAAGAGCTGAAACAGTACAAGCGAGATCATGATTAAAACCGCCAGAACCTCTTTTTTCATTTAATTGATTAATTGTTCTTTTTTTTTATTAAACCTTTCATAAGAATTCTAAAAAGTTTTTTAGGAAAAAAATGATTTCGCCGGGTTGAAGGGAGAATAATGAGTTATAACGGAGATAACACGTTGGCGTGCAAGAACACTTGTTTTCAACTTTAAGCTTGTTCAGACTTTGTTTTAAAGGATTTATTTTCCTAATCTGTTTGAACCAGCATGGCGTGAGATTCCCGTCTGGAAGAAGGTTGAAAAACAGTTTTCCTGCAAAGCATTTTATTTTCTTTTTTCTAAAAAGGATTTTATGCATTAAATCAAGGTAGTTTTTTGACTGGTGGACGATTCCCGGGTTTTTTTTCATGAAGTTTTCAATCGTTTTTTTTGATTCCATGAACTCTTCTTCAGTTAAAACCATTTTTTTGTCGTTGTAGGCGTCAACGTGGACGGGTTGAAAACCTATTTTCACCCCTTTTTCTTTGGCAATCTTTAGAACGTCTTCAAGATGATTGTAGTTAATTTTTGAAATCACTGTACTAATTAGTGTTTTAAAACCTTTTTTTCTGGCAAGTTCTAGGCTTTGAAGTGTTTTCTTGTAAGAACCTTTCCTTTTTATTTTGTCATGGATTTTTTCAGTCCCGTCTATCGAAAAGACTATTGAGTCCAAATTCTTTAAGGAATCAATCCTTTTTTCGAATAGGTGTCCGTTGGTGTTTAGGCTGACAAGCATTTTTTTTGACTTAGCGTGGTCAATGATTTCCCCTATGTCTTTTCTGAGTAGTGGTTCTCCTCCCCCGATTTCCCATGAAATCGTTCCTTTTTCGGCGAAGAAATCTATTATTTTTTTTATTTCAGAGGTTTCAAGTTCTTGGATTTTTTGTTTCCAAATCCCGCAGTATTCGCATTTGAGATTGCATTTGTAAGTGATTATGTGAGTTATAATAAGAGGGATTTGTTTTCCGAATACGTAGTGTTTTATTATCCCGCTGGCCAAGCGTTTCTTCATTTTAGAATCCTCGTTAAAACGTGATTCAAACTTCCCAAAAACCATAAAAAGTTTCTTATCACACTCAGGAAGTACATTGGCAGTATGAGTCTTGCTCTCTTTTTCAGAACTTGTTTGAACAGTTTCAGATTGAGCAGTATTGTCGCAGCGAGGATTAATCCTATGTTTGCGGGGTAGAATGGTGTTAGAAGAGAGTAGTACAGTATGGGTTGAATGTAAAGCCAAGGTCTGACGTGTTCGTAACCTTTCAAGTTTTTGGTTTTGATGAAAAGATTTGAGAAATCTTTTCCGTGACAGAACTCTTTTTTTGCAAACGCTTTCAATTTTTCTGGTATGTCATAATGCTTTATCACTGCTTTTGGTTCGTAAGTTATTTTGATGCCCAGTCCTTCTAACTTGTTGACTAAATAAGTGTCTGTTCCTCTCGTGAGATCCTTTTCTTCGAAAACTTTTGGGTTTTTGAAAACGTTTTTCCTTATCGCGCAGTTAGCAGTGTCAAAGTATTCCACTTGTTTTTTGTTAAAATCCTTTCTGTACTCTGCATCAATTTTTAACAGTGTGGTCAGCAAGTTTTTTTTCTTTGAAGTGTGGATCACTTTTCCTACAACCGCTTTAACTTCTTGTTTCTCAAAATTTTTCAGCAGGTTTTTCAGCCATTCCTTGTCTGCGACGGCATCAGCGTCCAAAAAAGCTAGAATCGGGTTTTTTGCCTTGCTTACTCCAAGGTTTCTGGCGTGAGCTCTTCCTTTTCCTTTCCCTTCCAAAACCTTGACTTTGAATTTTTTTGCTTTTTTAACTGTGTTGTCTGAGCTCCCGTCATCGATAAGAATTGTTTCAAAATCTTTGAAAGATTGTTTTTTCAGGGATTCAAGACAGGACTCTATGTGTTCTTCTTCGTTTCTCGCTATTATTATCACGCTTGCTTTCATTGGTAAACAAATGTTATGGTTTGGTCTCCGTGTTTAGGCAGTTTTAAAACAATTAGATTAAACTCGTCTTCCATTAAATCTATTTCTTCGGATTCGTGAAAAGCTTTCAAATTGTCTGTTTTTGAAAAACTTAGCTGAACTGTTTCATCCTTTTCTCCTTCAATCATAAAATCAAATTCGTGATTGTTTTTCCAATTTGTTGTTCCTTCCGGCTCTGAAAAGGATTCTCTGGCGTTAAGGTATTCGTATGTTTTTGAGAAACCTGCATCACCCATTAATTTGAAGTTAGGGTTTTGGGATAGTTTTTGTTCGTAATCCTCTGTCCAAACGATTACGTATTTTATGTTGTAAGCTTGTAAGACTTTATCAATTTCTTTGTTTGAATATTCTTTTATTGGTTTTCCTAGGAACAATCCTTCTGAAAAGGTTTCTCTCCCTAAGAGAGAGCTTAGGGGGTATTCTTCTCCGAGAAAAGTCCTGTTTGTTAGCTCGGGAAGTAGTATTGGAGAGTAACCTCCGAATTCTCTGTTAAAACTGTTTTCTAACAGTATTCTTGAATCTGGAGTATCGGGCAATTGGTTTATCATATTCACGAGTGATTCAAATCTTTGGTTTGGGTGGTAAGACAGGATTCCTGATTCCATGTCCAATCTTTCCGCTTCCCAGAGCGTAAAGCCGTTGACTTCTTGGTAAAGCGGGTTTTGGGGATTGCTCCAGCAAGTGAATAAATAAAACGCGTAAAAGCATATTGTGAAAATCGCGTATGAGTTAAGTATTTTGTTTTCTTTTTCAATTATTAACGCGGTTATCGGGATTAAAGAAACTCTTAACAGGAAAGCCCCATATTTCAAAACGGCTTGCCCTAAAACGCCTCCGAAAAAGCCAAATGATAGCATGAAGATTGATATGAATAGCATTAAAAGACTTATCCTGTCCTGTTTTACAGCGATTATAGAAAGGGTTCCTAACAGGATTAATGCGATTGAGTGTTTGAGATAAAGGTTGAAAACTATTTCATTGAATTGAAAAAGGAAAGGGTAAAAGGACTCCATAACACTTATGTTATATTCTACCAGCCCAGCTCCCTGAGCAAAAATGTGTTGGAATAAGAAAAGTGCTAAAATCGTTGATGATAACGCCGAAAATTTTCTCTTTTTTAAAAAGGAAGTGGCGAGAGTTATTATCAGGAACCAAGCCCCGACTATCTGATTGTAGATTAAGGATAATATTAAAAAGATAATTGAAGATAACTGTTTTCTAGCGTTTTTTTGATTCAGTGTTAAGGCGAATAACCCGAAACCGATGGCCAGGTAAGCAGTAAACCTTCCTGTTAGAAAATTGTGGTGCGGGAACGCGAGCCAAAGAAGAACGGATATTAGAGATGTTTTTGCAGAAACTTTTTTTCGGATCAAAGAGTATAAACCCATGCAAGGGAGTATGAACGCGAACGCCAATGTTAATCTGTAAACAACTATTTGACTCTCAAACATGTTAAGAATCCAAGTGTTTGGGGTGAGGATTGTTTGCACTTTTCTCCCGCCAGTGAAAGTTTCGTTGTCGTAAAACATGGGTGTTCCTTGAGCGAAGTTTTCAGAAATCTTTGTTAGAGAATAATGGAATACTGGGTGGTCTGCGAAAAGGGGTGGTCCTGTGAAGTCGAAAAGCCCCGCGGAAAACAAAAGACTGAATGAAAAGAATAAGATTAAGATAATGGCTTGCCAATCCCTTATACTTTTAACTTTAGAATAAAGAATTGAAATTGCTATAAACAGGATTAATGGTCCTAATTGGAATTGGTTTAAGAAGCCCTGACTAATCAGAAAAGCAATACACACGAGTAAAAGCGTCAGAACTTTTTTTATCATGTACTCTGAACCAGCATGCTTAGCTTAAAAAATGTTTTTTTTATATTGGGGTTGCGCATTGAAGAAAATCGTCTTTTTTCTTCATGATTTCAATGGTGTCCACTCTTCTCTTGCTTTTTATTGGAGTGACAATCATTGTTGGGAAAATGTTGAGCACGTTTTTTCGAGCCATTCTTTTCTCAAACCTCACTAAATCCAATCTTGATTTAATCAGTTCAAATCCGAGTCTTTTGTATTTCCAGGTGAATCCGAGGATTCCTAAGAACTTTTTGTTTTCAAAGTCTTTATTGAACTGCGTTAGGTCTTCTAGTTTTATTATTTCCTCCATTTTTCCTTCTTTTATTTCGTATACTGCTTCTGGGGAGAGTTTTCTGTCAATTTTTTTCCTGCCCATTCGGGACAGGATTTTTCCCATGTTGTCATAGAATTTTTTGGTTTCTGTGAAGTATTCTTTTCTGATTCCTTTTTCAGAAAGGATTTCGATTATATCTTTTGGAGTCAGGAAGTCGTCGATTTCAACGTCAAACCTGCCTATTGGGGTGGCGCACGTGAAAGTTATCGATTTTATGAAATCGTTGTTTTTGACCGCGAAGTCAACTGTTTTCCCGAGTTCTTTTTCGTTTATTCCTTGAACCACTGTGTAGGATAATTGTGTTTTCATGGCCTCTTGTTTCAGGTTTTTCAGTGCGTGGAGTTTGGTTGTTAAGTGGTCTTGATTTGACCTTAGTTTTTTGTAAGTATCTGGTTTAAATCCGTCGAATGACAGGATTATAAACTCGATTCCTGATTTTTTTAGGTCTTGCACGTATTCCCTATCAGATAGTCTAAGACCATTAGTGTACAGGTAAGCGTGGTTGCCCGAGTCTTTGACTTGTTTTATTATTTTAGATAAGTCTTGTCGTGTTGTGGGTTCTCCACCAGTTATCACTATCTTTTTGCCTTTGCCGAGTCTGGACATGACGAACTTAACATCTTTTAGTGTCATTTCATCGTTGTTTCTATCTTTAGCGTAGCAGATCTTGCAGTTCGAGTTGCAGTTCTTTGTAACGTTTAAAAGAAATGTTGTGTGGTTTTTTTTTAAGTCGTTCCAGTCAACTTGGCTTAGCTTTTGATTTTGAAGAATCTCGTTTTTAAAGTCTGTCATATAAGATTTGAAGAATTTTGAATCAGTTTTTATTTTTTGGGAGACCCTGGAGGCATAGGTCGTGGTTCGCGTTTTCATATCATTTTTAGAGTTTTTCTTAATTTAAATAAGTTTCCCGGCTTCCAAGCTTTTTAAAAAAGGTCCGAATTCTGTTAGTTTTTCTTTTTTTTCAACGCCAAGTGGCTTGAAAGATTTGATTAGTCGGTTTTTAGATGTTTTTATAACAGATTTTAGAACGATTTTTTTGAGTCCAAAACTCTTTTTGTAAGCGCTGAAGTATCCGGTTAACGCGTCAAGGCTTGTGGCGAAAGAATACAGTTTCATTAAGTCTTTTGTCACGCCAATTTTTTGGGTATACAATTTGTTATTGTCAAGCCACAATCCTTTCCAGTAAAACTTGAGGTGGTTTTCGATATCGTCGGATATTAATTCCTCGAAAACAATTTTTTCAGAATTATCTTTCAAATGTTCTTTGAATCTTTGGTAGTTGAAAGTGTCGATTTTTATGCCTGCAGTGAATGAAGTTGCGTGAATGAATCCTTTGTTCAATAGTTTTAGGGCGAAGTTCAAGCTTTCCAACCCTTGATTCAAGGTTTCACCAGGGAACCCGAGTATCCATGTTGTTGGCACTTGAATTTTTGAACCCTTAAATGGGGCTAGACCTCTATAAATTTCTTCTTTAGTTAATCCTTTATTCATTGCTTTAAGTATTTGGTCAGAACCGCTTTCTACACCAATACATGCCATGTAACAACCAGATTCTTCCAGTTCCTTTATGATTGTCTTGTCAAAGTTTTGCGCTCTGAAAGAGGCACTCCACCTAACATTTAATCCTTGCCTGTTTATTTCAGCGCAAACGTCAAGCATTCTTTGTTTCGGAGTGTTCAGCGATGAGTCTGTAAAATCTACTTCGTCCATGCCAGAATCTTTGCAGATTTGTTTCACGTTTTTTATGTGCGTTGGAAGGCTTAATTCTTCGTAGCCTTCCCAGTAACTCTTGTTAGTGCAGAATTTGCAGTTGTGCACGCAACCCGTGGACAACCCGTAACTTAAAGTTTTGTTAGGATAATCCTCCCAATTCGCCCATGAAAAATCAGGGATGATGAACATCTCTTTTTTGTTAGGTCGTGTGTAAAGAACCTTATTTTTTTCAATGTAAGCCAATCCTTTAATCGGTTTAGGATTTTTCCCTGATTTTAAGTTCTTTAACAAATTATCCAAAACAGAGTCGTTGGTTCCTGGGATTACGAAATCAACGCTCGAATCATTCTCTAATATCTTCCTAAACAAGTGAGTTACGAAATAACCTCCATAAACTATTTTGCAGTTAGAATCAAATTTTTTGTATTTTTCCGCGATTCGTCTTGCAAAAGGATAACAGTAAGGCATGGGCAGCGATAAGCAAATGACATCTGGTTTAAACGCTTTGACTTTTTCAAAGGACGAGTTCAAGTGCTTGTTCCATAATCTTTTCCTGATTTTTTTTAAAAACTTGTTTTTTATGTAAAACTTGTAAAGTTTTGAACCGCAGAAAACGTTGTTGCTCAAGTTTCTTATCGTGAAAAAGTAAGATAATTGAGAAGCTAGTTTAGGAAAAGTTTTGCCCATTAATTTTAAAGGACTGTGCGAGGGTAACGAAAAATCAAAGACTTTTGTGCGCCCATGTTTCTTAGCTATTGCGTACAAGTGAGCCATCACTACTGGCGGGCTGTAAGTCTCGAAGCCGTACGGGAAAACAAGAGCTATTCTCATGGTTTAATCCTGAAAGGATTGCTGTTTTTAAGTTTTATCAACTTTCAAAGCTCGTAAGTAGGGCTCGTCAAGAACGTAAACAAAACCCTGGATTTCGTAAACGTCTTCTATGGAGGGGTTATCATAAACTTCTGTTGTGAAGATTGCTCTGTAGTCCCCGAAGTCAACTATGTAACCCCCGTATCTTTCGGAAATGTTTACGGGTTTTTGTTCTTTGAGCAGGATTCTTTTTCCCCTGTTTTCAAGGTTTACTTCTGAAGACGTGCCTTGTTCAGGAGCTGTCACTCCTTGATTTTTTGTTATTGTTTCCGCATTACTCACACTTAATTGTATGAATACTTTTTCTTCTGCCCATGGCGTTGCACTGAATATTCCTACAGTTCCTTCAAGTTTTACGAGGTCGCCTACTGAAAAATCAAGAGAATTGTATTCTGCTTTGAAGAAAATCGCGGACTGTTTGTCTCCGAGAAATCCTATGTCTCCGAATCCTTCCAAGTGGTTTATGTAAAGTACTGTTCCTTCAACGTATATCTCCTCGCTAAGGCGATCTAAATCGTTTATTTTTTGTATCATTGTTCGAGTATCTTCAGGAATCCCTGTCCCAGTTGATTGGTCGCTTGGAAGGTCTTGTGAAAGTCCCTGCGGGGACATAACAGATTGATAAACGAAGAAGAGTCCTAATACTAGAATTAATAGAAGAATTATTTTGCCTGCTGGAGTCAGAGAGCTCAAAGGGTTTTTCACAACTATAATAATTGGTTTTTTTATCTTTAATAAGTTACTATAATTAAAAATATAAACACTGCATCATTTATGATTATGAATGAACGTTATCGGGCTGTGTTTTGCTTTTCACGACTCCTCCGCATGCCTTGTCAAAGATGGAAAACTGGTAAGCGCTGTTGAGGAAGAACGCTTTAACAGGGTTAAAAGGTGCTTGATTAATCGTGAACTCTTCCCGACTTATTTCAACCCCATCTTTCCTTATAAATCGTTAGAACATGTCGTAAAAGCTTCTGGAATTTCTTTTGAAGAAGTGGACGCAGTCGCTGTTGGCATATCACCAAAAGACTTTTTTCGAAGAACTGTGAAACATGGTTTAATTAATTCAAGGATATTCAAGGAAAAGCTTGGTTTTTTCGCCATGCCCTACTACTTTTTGAGACTGCTACATAATACTAAGAAGATAATTCGAAGAATTGGGATTGACTGTAAAGTTCATTTTGTTCCACACCAGGTTTCGCACGCCGCGAGCAGTGTTTACTGCTCCAGTTTTAAGAAAACCAATTTCGTCACGCTGGACGGTCAAGGAGAACTTGATAGCGGTTCAACAGGTTTTTTTGACGGCGAACTAAAAACTTTATCGATAATAGATTATTTTCATAAAGGTAAAATTAATTCGTTAGGAGATTTTTATACTGCTGCTTCGCAAAAGCTCGGTTTCTCTTTCGGACAGGAAGGAAAGTTTATGGGATTAGCCGCCTATGGCAAGCCCAAATCATATCTAAACAGAGTTGTAAAAGTAGATGGGCTGAAATATTTTTTTCAAAAAGACTTCAACAAAGTCTTTTCAAACATTGTTAAATCAAAAGGAGTTAAAAAGTTTCATGCCGATTTCGCGGTCACTGTTCAAAGAGTTTTGGATGAAACCGTGCGAAAACTTGTGGAAAACCTTTACGACCAAACGGGTTATAAGAATCTTTGTTTAGCAGGAGGAGTTGCTCTTAACTGTAACATGAACTCTTATTTGCTTGACCAAGATTTTGTTGAAAACATTTTTATTCAGCCGGGAGCGAGTGACCAAGGAACCGCTGTTGGTGCCGCCCTGCACTGTTACAAAAAGTTAACTGGAAAAAATCCTGAGTTTAAGATGGAACACGCTTATTTAGGTCCTGGCTTCACTGACGAGCAAATCAAAAAAAGCCTGGATGGCGCGGGATTGTCTTACAGGAAGTGCAATCCTGCAATCAAAGGAGCTGAACTCATTTCTCAAGGAAAAGTGATTGGCTGGTTCCAAGGAGGGCTAGAATTCGGGCCCAGGGCCTTGGGTAATCGGAGCATTCTTGCAGATCCTCGAAGCAAAAAAGTGAGGGATAAGGTTAATCAAATAAAAGCCAGGGAGTTCTGGAGGCCTCTCTCTCCTTCAGTGTTGCACGAAAAAGGAGGAGATTATTTTGAGGATTATGTTTATTCCCCTTTCATGACATTAACTTTCAACGTAAAAAAAGGGAAACAAGAAGAAGTAGCTGGGATAACGCACGTGGACGGCACGTCAAGACTGCAGAGCGTTAAGAAAACGTTTAACCCGTTGTTTTATTCTTTGATAAGCAAATTCCACGGGAGAACCAGCGTTCCAATGGTTCTTAACACCAGTTTCAACAAGAGGGGCGAGCCCTTGGTTTGCACGCCTGAAGACGCGATAAGAACTTTTTATTCAACAGGATTGGATTACATGATAATCGGAGACTATTTAGTCAGCAAGTAAGTTCATGGAAATAAACGTTTTTCAAAAATACTTTTTCATTGTTTAGAGTAAACAAGTGCATTTCAGGCTTGGAAAAAATTCTTATGGCATTATTGTCTAAAAAATCCGCCGTTTCTTTGGGGCATTCAATGCAAAGAATAGCGTCAATCCCATAATCACAAATTTTTTGCAGGTTCTCTTCGGATGGTGATTCAAAAAATGATTGCAATTCATCAATTTTTTCGCTGAAAACTGGTCCAGGAAATTCCTGAATGTAATCGAATATTACAGGGTTTTCATGAAGCGTTATGAAGTAATAGTAAAACGGCTCGTAGTAAACGTCTTTAACAGTCATTTTGGACCAGTTAGCCCATTCATTCCTCAAAGGATAATGAAGCGTGTTATAACCTTTTAAAAAACTTAATTCTGTTGGGACTTGATATTCCATTACATAATATTGTTTGCTCAATCCTGCGAAATGGTCTAATAATAACAAGGGGATTATCAGACATAAAATCCGCTTATCTATGTTATCCAAGGCCTTAGCGTATGTTACTGACAAAAAGAAGCCTGCAAAAACGATTATCCTGTAAGGAGTTCTGAAACCTTCTGAGAAAGGAAAGAAATCGTAAAAAGACTTGTAAAAAAGTGGGTTTATCGCTAATAAAATGTAAACAATTCCTAAAATCGTGAATAAAGCTGTTTTTCTGTCTTTTAATACCAGGAGAAGTAAGGGAGTGAGCCAAAACCACAGTGAGAATTGTTCTCCTGGCAGGAGTTTTTCCGCTCCAAGGAAATGTATTTTGCTGAAGTCTCTTCCAAGTTCGTTTGTTAAGTAAAAGTTTATGAATGGTGTTGAAAAAATAAACGCTAAGAATAACGCTGGAAAGTATTGTTTGAGTTTTTCTTTTCTAAAAAAAAGCGCGTAAAGAGTTGTTATTATTATTCCATGGTACGCCATTTGCAGTTCAGAATTCAGAAGCAAAAACAAGCTCACTGTTAGAAAGAAAAAACTTTTTTTCTTGGAATAATTTTTTTCAAGAATAATTAAGGGGAGTATGAAAGCCCACGCGTCAACAGTGTTCGTGTGCCCAGTCATTCCTTCAAAAGTGAAGAAGCCGAAAAGAACGAACAATAAAATGGATAGCCAAGCGCTTTTCTCGCTTTTCAACACTTCTTTTGCAAAGAAGTAAATCGCCAGCCCTGAAAGGAATATTCCTATCCAAATTTGAACGTTATTGTTCAATGGTGTTCCGAAAAAGTAGCCGATAAATGATTTCAGGGTCGGAATCATTTTTGAACGGGTAGGATTGGTTTCAATCAGAGGAGTGTATTTAGTAGGGGCTTGCTGGTCAACGATTATCATTGGAAAGTTTTCGAAAACAATTTTTGAGTCAAAAAAAGTCCAAGGCGTGACCGAGAACCCGTGGGCAAGTGTTTGACTCAACGGGTTTAGAACAGGATAGCTAAGAAAAGTTAAAATGCACAAAAAAGTTATTAGCTTCCAATTCATTGAATAAAGTCAAGTCTTTTGTTTGATAAAAACTTTTTTAATCAAACTCCGCGTTCAATTTAGTAAATGAGTGAAAAACTTTTAAAAAAAACCAAGAGTCTATGCCCAAAGTGCTTGAAAGAACTTGGCGCCCAAGTGGTTGAAAAAAACGGCAGGGTTTACCTAAAAAAGAAGTGTGATGAGCACGGCTCGTTCATGTCCCCACACATTCTCAATTACCCACCAATGTACCATTTAATGGAAAAGCTTCACAGGAACCGGGGCAAGTACTATCCAGAGGGAATGGCTGTTTTCGTGACCCGCAGGTGCAACCAGTACTGCAATTTCTGCTTTGAAAGAGCAGTTGACGAGAAAATAAAAGAGCCTTCACTCAAAGAGATTGAAAAAAAGATTTCCGGGTTCAAGGGAAAAACGGTTTACCTCTGGGGAGGCGAGCCAACAGTGAGGAAAGACTTGCCAGACGTTATCCAATTAATTAAGAGCAAGGGTTTCAGGCCAGCACTGTTCAGCAACGGGAAAAAACTGGCTGACCCCGCGTATGTTAGACAACTTAAGAAAGCTGGTTTGGAATACGTTATCCTCCAGTTTGACTCCCTTCAGGACAAGTTTTACGAGAAAATAAGGAACGAAAAATTGATGGATTACAAGTTGAAAGCAGTTGAAAACCTTCAGGAAGAAGGGGTTTACACTGGTTTGTTCGCCATGCTAGTCAAAGGCCTAAATGACAGGGAAATCGGGGGCTTACTGGATTTTTGCAACAAACACGATAACATTAAAACACTATTTTTCTCAATGGTTTGGGAAGCGGGCAGGTTAAAGAAACATAAACAAATCTACTATGAAGAAATATTCAAAAAACTTGGCGATAAAGGCATTGATTTTGAAGTAACCAAGCTCAGCTCGGTGTTCGCGCACAACTTGTTTGAATGCCTGCAGAAACTTGGATTGCAAAAAGGTCATAAGGAGCCCATGTGCTCGACCAACACTTACCTCGTGCGAAGCGCGAAAGGGTTCGTGCCTTTAAATCATCTAGTCAACCTTAAAAGAATAAATAAGGATTTAGCTGAAGCGAACAAATTATTGGATGAGGATAAAAAAATTCGTGCTCTACTCCCTTTCACTCGCGGGATTCTCAGACTGTTCTTCAGCAGGAAGCTTTTCAAATTATGGTTGAGAAGCGTGAAAAAAAACTTTGCAAATATATTACGTGGGAGAACCGCTAACTTCATGTTCTTAGACGTTTTCAGCATTGTGCTCGGGACCCTGCACACCAGGTACAACATTGATTTGGATTGCACGAGGACGTGCAACCTTCATTCTGACATCCCTGGAAGCGATGAATTAAAATCAACCTGCATTCGTCAAGCAATGGTGGAGGTAGAGTATGAAAACAAGTTACGCAAAGCTTAGCACCCGTTTTTTGAAAAGTTTTGTAAAAACTGGTTTAGGTTTTTATTCTCCTTTCGTGGCGTACTGGGAGACTACTTACAGGTGCAACGCTCGCTGCGAGTACTGTAGTATTGGAAGAATCGGGACAAAACACTATCCTTCTAGTAAAGAGTTAAGCACGGAAGAAAGCCTAAAACTCGTCGATGACTTGCACAGCGTAGGCGTGTCCATAATCAATTTTAACGGGGCAGAATCCTTACTGCGAAAAGATATCATTAAATTGATCGATCATGCGAAGAGCAAAGGCATGATGACCATTCTCGGAACCAATGGATTACTGCTTTCAAAGAGGATTAACGGGTTAAAGGATTGTTTGGACGTGGCCCTAGTGCTCTTAGATTCCCATATTCCCGAAGTGAACGATGATTTAAGAAAAGTCAAGAATGCTTTCAACAAAACTGTTGAAGGAATAAAAAAAGCGGTTAATGCAGGAATTGACGTGAACATCCGATGTTTCGTTAACCAAAAAAACAAGAATGAATTGGGAGGGATTTGTGAGCTCGCTCAAAGGTTGGGCGTGAACGTTCACCTCCAACCAATCATTAAAATTCCTGTGGATTTTGAAGAAGTTTCTGGAGCCGAAGAACTCGCCGTAACCCCTAAAGAATATATTAGAATCGTCAGGAATCTTAAGAAAAAGTATTCTTGCGTCAAGACCAGCAAGGCTTATCTGAATTTCGTTGATAATGGAGGGTTCTTCAATAAGATGCCTTGTTCTTCCGCGAGGAATACGATTAGCGTCAAGCCGGACGGAAGCATCGCTTTCCCGTGCGCTTTTTACCCGTTAAAAAGGTTTGACGCCAGAAAACTAAGAAAATTGATTAAAACAAATGAATTCAAAGAATGTTTGAAAAACGAGAAGCACGATTTTTGCGAGAACTGTATTTTATCGTGTTATTTCGTGCCAGCACTGACACAAAACTTATTTGGAATCCCTAGGTTAACAAAACTTTTTTTGAAAGATTATTTTAGAAACAAAAAATGGGTTTAAAACACGAGTACAAAACCATTAGCCGGTGCTTGCACTGCCTTAAACCTGTTAATGCAAAATATGTTGAGAAGAATAATAAACTGTTTCTAAAAAAATTGTGCGACAAATGTGGAACGACAAGCATTCTGATCGAGAACAACGCGAGCTTCTTGGAAAAATCTTATTTACTGCCTTTAAAAAAAACGGGCTTAAAAGTGGGAAAGCACGTGAATTACGTCGTGTTACTATACTTAACTGATAAGTGTAACAACAATTGTAAAATCTGTTTAAGTCATGGTTTACCAAAAGGAGACATGACTCTAAAAAGAATAGAAGAGCTTTGCGAAAAGCATGACCAAAAATTTTTTTTACTGCTCGGAGGAGAACCCACGTTAAGAGAAGATTTATTTAACATAATAAAATTCTTGAAAAAAGAAGGTAAAGAGCCCTTGCTATTCACTAACGGTTTGAAACTATCTAACCTTGATTACGTTAAGAAATTGAAAGCAGCAGGGTTAAAAATAGTTTATTTTTCACTTGACTGTTTGAGTGAAAGAATAAATCAAAAGATTACCGGACGAAAGAATGTTTTGGAAAAAAAGTTGAGAGCTTTAAAAAATCTTGAAGACGAGAATTTGAGTATTATCATAAGCTCTAGACTAATCGGCGGGTTCAACGAAGATGAAGTAAAAAAGTTGATTGATCTTGCAGTGAACTCCGTTGCTGTAAAAGAATTATGGTTCTATCCAGTAGTTGATATAGGCAGGGTGGAGATGGATAAAACACTTTTATTCGCTTCTGACGCTGTCAAACTAATAGAAAAACACTCTAATTTTCGAGTAAAACTTGATGATTTTATTGAATTCAAAAGATTCTTGATAAACGCTTACGGTGCTATTCGAAAAACTTTTTTAAAACGCTTAAACACTGATTCCATTTTATCTCATAGTTATACTCTTCCTGTTCGAAAGAAAAATTTTTCACCAATAATAACTGCAGAAGAAGTTAAAAGCATAAATGGTAAGTTAGAAGGACTGCTGTCACAAAAAAAACATTGGACAGCTCTTCTTATTTTAACCCGCTTTTTAATCAATAAAAAACTGTTTTTTCTATCTATATCTTCTTTTCTAAACAGATATTTCAACGTTATCAAACGCTGTGAAGACCTGCTCTTACTGAACATTTACGTGGTTACTTCTCCGAAAACATTTGATTTTAACAATCAGTTGAAAGAAATTGAGTACGCTGGCAAAGATGCTAAGCTAATAAAATTTTATTGAAAAACCAGACTAAACCAACAATGACTGCAATGTTCTTGTAAAGGTTTCTGAGTTTCTTATAATCTTTCACCGAATTCAGCATTACTGCAAAAAGCAATGATATCGAAGTGGTCGTCCAAAAGAAAATTGTTCCCAACGGGTGTGCCATGATAATCGATATTACAAAACAAATAATGCATAAGGGTTTAACCCATTTCTTGCCGAAAAACACGATGGTCGTTCTCTTCTTTATTTTTTTGTCAGTGTTGTAATCCATTCCTTCATGCAGGAACTGGGATATGAGTTCAAGAAAGAAAAGCAAAGCAAACATCAACACACCTTGTTCTGTAAGAATCGAATTGGAAAACCATCCTAACAGGAACAGGTTTGAGAAAACGATTGGGTTCAAAAGCGTGCCCAGGATTGGAACTGCCTGAAAATTGGACTTAGGATAAGAGTATAGGAAGAGCAGGACCATCGTTATAACGTAAACAATCAATTGATTTGGATTGACGAATAATAACAGAGGTGAGAAAAGAATTATTGGAATGAATGATTCTTTTACTTTTTTATTATTATCATACGCTCCGTTCACAGCGAACCCGAAAGCCAAGAGCGCAGTGGACAAAGTCATGGTGAGTAGTGTTTTCAACGAGAATAATTCTCCTCCTGAAAAAACTATGCCTAAAAAAGTGAAGCCAAGGAAATAGTACCAGTGTTTGACTCGGAGGAACTTAACCCAATTCATTCATCTGAAATAAGGTTTTCTTGATTTATCTTATTTTTGGGTGCCCGTCAATGACTCCCCACCAGAACATGTCTTTAATGCAGTAATAACCCCACACTCCTAAGTGGCGGACAACAAGTTGTTCACCGCATTTAGGGCACTTTTTGGGAGTGAACGTTATTTCTTCGAGTTTTTCCTTCATTTTTTCAAAATCTTCTTAATCTCGTCAGAACCCACTTTTTTAATGCCTTTAGAAGTGATTATTACCGCGTCAATTCCTTCTCCTGTGAAAGCATCTCTTTCCATCGCCGCTTTTAATGAATTCACCGCTAGCTTCAAAGCCTCGTCCCGTTTCATCCCTTTCTTGTAACTGTTCTGTAATAATCCGTAAGCAACCGGTGACCCGGAACCCGTAGATATGAAATCGTCCTGAATGTTTGACCCGTCAGCGCCCAAAGAGTACAGTTTGCCTTTACCATCTTTTGTTCCCGCTATCAGGATTTGTACCCAGTAAGGCGCGAAACTGAATCTGCGGGAGTAAAGGATGTGAGATAATAGTGTAGAAGCAACGCTAATGTCAACTTTCTTATCATGGTCTATCTCAAATTTTTTGAGCTCTGATGACAAGAATCTTACGAGCATTTGGTTGTCCCCGACCGCGCCTGCCATGGTCATCGCGATGGTATCTGTCACTTTATGAATTTTTTCAACGTTTTTATGAGCCACAAGGTTTCCCATTGTTGCCCTCTTATCAGCTGCCAAAACCACTCCACCGTCAAAAACGATTCCTAAAGTGGTTGTTCCGTGCTTAACATCTTTTTCCATGGGCAAAGCATAAAAAATTGGTTTTTAAAAACGTTATCATTCACAAATAAAAAGGAGTAAATCATCATTCTTTACTCATGCGAGTTTTTTTAGCCAACCCATCATACACCAAACAAAAGTACTTGAAGTTCGGGAGGTGCATGCAAAAAACCAGCACTTGGTCTTCGCTTTGGCCTCCAATCTACTTGATGGGCGTGCAGTCCTTTCTCGAAAAAGAAGGGCACGAAACATTGTTGTTGGACTGCGTTGCTTCAGAAGTGATGGTTGAAGAACTCGTAGAACGAATTCGCGGCTTCAAACCTGACTTCGTGGTCGTGAACACTTGCCTGCCAACAATTAAAGAAGATTTGGAGTTGGCTGAAAGATTAAAAGGCTACAAGACAGTTGCGATGGGCGCGTCCACCAAACTAGTTAAAGAAAAGTTCGAAAAATCGTGTTTTCACGCAGTTGTTTCCGGTGACTCCGAGGACGGCGTCCTCAAAGTGATAAAGGGTGCTGAAGGATTCGTGCAAGGTTTCATAAAAGATTTGGATTCCATGCCCTTCCCTTCATATAGAGATATTAAAATTCAGGATTATACTTTGCCTTACACTGGCGACTTTTTGGCGCCAATCAACGTGGGCAGGGGTTGCCGCAACGCGTGCGTTTTCTGCATGGTTCCAGTCCTGAACAAAGGTTCAAGGTATAGGGGTGCGGAAAGCGTTGTCGCTGAAATGGAAATGCTCACCAAAAAAGGGGTGAACCACTTCTTGTTCTGGACAGAAAACTTCACTGAAAACAGGGGTTTAGTGGAAAAAGTTTGCAAATTAATAATAAAAAAGGGTTTAAAGGTTTGTTGGATGGCTCCCACCAGGGCTGACACTGTTGACCCAAAATTGTTATCCTTGATGAAGCGGGCGGGTTGCTGGATGATATCTTTCGGAGTGGAATGCCTGGAACAAAAAGTTTTGGACGCGTGCAACAAGCGGTTGAGCGTTGAAACCATCAAGAAAGCGGTTCTCGAAACCAAAAAAGCTGGCATCAAAGTGGTGGCTCACGCGATAATCGGGTTACCAAAGCAAACCCGGGAAAACTTTTTGGACACTGTTAACTGGCTGATCAAGAACGACGTGGATTACGCTCAATTCTATTTCGCAACCCCTTTTCCCGGCACTATACTGAAAAGAATTGCTAAAAAAAATGGTTGGATTGTCAAAGAATCAAAAGGCTTAGAGGAGTGCAGCATGCGAAACGATCACATGACCTGCGAAGAACTCGTCAAGTTAAGAAATCTTGCTTACAGAAAATTCTATTTCAGGCCGGCAAGGGTTTGGAAAGAAATTGTTGGGTTGAAACCAAAAAACTTTATTCCATTCATTAAGTCCTCGCTCAACTTCTTAAACAACTGGGTTAAAATATAAAAACTATGCACACCCAAATTAATGTTTGATGGTCACTGTTTCCATTACCAAATGCGAGTCTTACGAAGAAATGGATAAAGCTGTTGGCAAATGCCTTCAGGATTTGGGTGGCTTGAAAAGATTTGTCAGAAAAGGACAAAAAGTATTGTTGAAACCAAACATTCTCGCTGACAAGACCCCTGACAAAGCCGTAACAACTCACCCCGCGCTAGTGGAAGCTGTTTGCAGGAGAGTGAAACGTTTAGGCGCGAAAATCTGGATTGGAGACTCGACAGGCGGTTTTGGGAGGATTACTCAAAAAGCTTTGAAGACTTCTGGGATGGAAGGGGTTGCCAAAAAGTGCGGGGCTAAACTAATCAATTTTGATAAGTGCCCGAAAACAAGTCTCAATTCTAAAAGCTCTTTGCTGAAGGGTTTAGAAGTTGCGCAACCCATCTTGGACGCTGACGTAATAATCTCTTTGCCCAAGCTCAAAACCCATTTGTTAACAATTTATACGGGAGGTGTTAAGAACGTGTTCGGCTGTCTTCCAGGAGGAAACAAAACAACTCTTCACAGGCGAGCGCCTAGCGCTAAAATTTTCAGCAAAGGCCTCGTAGACGTTTACGAGAAAATAACGCCCTCTCTTACAATCATGGACGCGGTCGTTGGAATGGAAGGTGATGGTCCGGGTAACGGCGACCCGAAACACGTTGGACTAATCTTGGCCAGCGATAACGCGATTGCTTTAGACATGATTGCTTGCCGGGCCGTTGGTTTCAAGCCGATGAGCATTCCCACTAATGAACAAGGGGTTAAAAGAGGTTTGTGCCCGCCACTCAAAAAAGTTGAGGTCATTGGATGGGATGACTCCATGAAAGTTCGGTTCAGGAAACCGAAAACCTCGCTTAAAGGATTGGCATTGCACTTGTTCGGCTGGATGATGAACCAAACCCGGCCTCAACCCCTGATTAACGACAAATGCACTTTTTGCAGGATGTGCGTTGAAGCCTGCCCTGAAACCGCGATTATCGAGAAAAATGGTAAGGCTTTCATTCATGAGGACAAATGCATTAAATGTTATTGCTGTCACGAGATTTGCCCGGCTAACGCTGTTAGCTTCAAAAAAAACTTTTTCAGAAAGGCTTTGGAGAATATCAAAAAAATTAAAAGAAGAGGCTGAGTTATAATTCTTGGATATGAGAGGAGTATTGTCTTTTGTCATCACAGGATTCTCTTTGATAGTGTTCGGTTTCGCTTTCCTAGCGTTAGAAGGAGCCACTACTGGTTACATGGTTGTAACCCCTTCTCCAGTGATTCCTTCCGCATCAGTGATTTCAGGAGTGTTGGCGTTACTGGTTGGAAGCTACCGCTTGAACAAAGTGTCTGACAAAGGCACTAAAGATTTTTTAGCACAGGTTAAGGATTACAAGGAAGCTCACAAAGTGGTTGAGAAGATGAGATTAGACCACGCGATGAATGACGTGATGAAAGTCCTGGTTGACGGCGCCTTAACCCATGATTACAAAAAAATCAGTGTTTTCCACGAGTTCGAGGACACTTTAAGCAGAAAGATTGCCTGCGAGAAAAACCCTATTTTCCTGCAAAGATCCATTATCACGATGGGCAACGCGATAAGCGTTATCAAAAACATGCAAAACTTTGACCAGAAACAAGTCAAGAACCTGGAAGTAATGCACGGCACTGCAAAAACGTTCTTGCTAAACCTTTACAAGCAACAAAACAGGCTGGAATAAATAATGGAAATCACTTGGTTGGGTCACGCGAGCGTGATGATAAAAACAAGGGGTAAAATCATTTACGTCGACCCATTCGTCCTGCCCAAAAATTTTGAGAAAGCTGATTACATTCTAATCACGCACGAGCATTACGACCACTGCGCCAACACTGAAAAACTTGCGAAACCAGGAACCAAGATTTTCGCCACCAAAAAGTGCAAAAACAAGATTAATGCACAAATGATTGAAGTTTCACCAAGTTTCTCAACAAAAATTGATGATATTGGAATAAAATGTGTTCACTCGTACAACATTGACAAGCCTTTCCATCTTAAGGGAGTGGGTGTTGGCTTTATTCTTGAGGTTGAGGGCAAAAGAGTCTACATTGCTGGGGATACAGACCTCATCCCTGAGATGGGTGGCCTTGGGAATGTGGACATCGCTTTTCTCCCGGTTGGCGGGACTTATACTATGGGTTTAGGTGAAGCGGGGGAAGCGGTTAAAGCGATAAGGCCTCGCATAGTTATTCCGTATCATTATAATTTTCTTAAGGGTCTGGAAGTTTCTAATCCTGGGAGATTGCGAGAATTGGTTGAGTGCGAGGTCAAGATTTTAAAATCTGGGCAAAGCATTGATGTATAAAACATGAAAATTTATGTTGATAGTAACGTCTTAATCAGTATTGTTCTCAGCGATTTTGGCAAAAATTTGGAATTCATGAGTCTAAGAAGTCAAGAATTAATTGAACGCGTTCTTGCGTGTGAATACGCAGCAGTAATTTCTGATTTAACCGTCGAAGAATTTGAAAAAATAACCAAATTAAGTAAAGCGGATCTCAAAGAACTATTCAAAACTAACCCTCATAAATTGGAAATAATTAGTGTTGAGCAGAGGGATATCAATAGAGTTAAAGAACTATCAAAATTGGGAGTCAAAGGTAAAAAAGATTGTATTCACGCAGCTATTGCATTAAGAACAAAGTGTGACGTAATATGTACTTGGAATATTCCTGATTTTAAAGCAATTAAAAATTTAATAAGAGTGTTAAAACCTTCTGAATTATAATTCCAGTCCTTTTTTCTCAATAAAATTTCTTAACATTTCATCAGACTCTTTTTGACTAAATCTAAGCGACTGTATCCTTACCCCTTTTTTTTTAGATTTTGTTTTTAACCTGTGAACCGTATCATAAAACTCCTTTTTCTTTAAATCACTTAAAACTTTTCTAACACCTTCTCTAACAAGTTCAGATTTAGAAGAATACTTCCCCCTTTCAATAAAATACTCCATGTCTCTAACCATCTGTTTTGGGAATTGAAGTGTGGTAGATATTTGTCTCATATGAATTTCATATGATAAATGGAAGCATATATATCTTTCTATTAGATTAGGACAACTTTTAAATTGTTTGACGAGAACTTTGAAATGAATGAAAATCATTAAGCTTGGTGGCAGCCTGTTAACTGATAAAAATAAATTAGACTCCTTAAGGGAGAGTGTTCTTAGAAGGGTTTGTGAAGAGATTAAGAAGAGTGGTGAAAAGGTTTTGGTGGTTCATGGTGCTGGGAGTTATGGCCACATTCTTGCGAAAAAGTATGGTTTGAATAAAGGTTTTCGAGATGAGGGACAGTTGAAGGGTTTGTTTGAGTGTTACGCCTCGCTTAACGAATTGCACTTACGAGTGGTTAAGGAATTGAACCTGGCTGGTTTGCCAGCGATTAGTTTTCGTCCTTACGCTGTTTGCTCGGCAAATAATGGCAGGATTAAAGAATTCTCTATGAATCCTTTGATGGGAGTGTTAAAGTTGGGTTTGATTCCTGTGTTGTGCGGTGACGTGGTGGTGGACGAGTCCACTGGTTTTAGCATTGTTTCTGGTGACCAGTTGGTTCCTTTTTTGGCAAGGGTTTTAGGGGTTGAAGAATTGGTTTTTGCGGGTGGAGTGGACGGCATTTTGAAGAATGAAAAAGTTATTCCGATAATCAATTCTTTTAGTGAAGTCGAGGATGTTTTAGGGGGTAGTGATGGGGTTGACGTTACTGGTGGCATGGCTGGAAAATTGAAGGAATTGTTTGATTCGTGCCCAAAAGGTTGTAAGGTCAGAATTGTCAACGGTTTGGTTGAGGGC
>JAAOXT010000020.1 GCA_018221045.1 Nanobdellota archaeon
TTGATGGGAGCGTCGAACCCTTCCGGCAAAACGCTGACCCCTTTATTAAAACTTCGAACGTGACCATTACTCCTAATAATACTACTCCGAATCGAATCATAACCTTGAATTGCTTCAGCAAAACGCGCATCACTTTCATTAATAGAAAGCATCATAAAACCATTCTCATCACTTATTGGACACTTCCCAGACCCAACACTTAAATCACCTTCGTAAACGATAACCAGAGACTTATTTGTTACGCTACTTCCTTTACTATAAATTATTCCACCGAGATCCATTAATGAAGTCATTTCTGAACAACAACCTTTAAAAACCTAACCGAAAAAGTTTTCGACAAAAGACTAAAAAAATTTTGGGCAGGAAAAACCTTAAAAAACCATTTAAACTACTAACTAAACAGTAATACAACCAAGAATTCGTAACCCTGGGAAGGTAGCTCAGCCTGGGAGAGCGCACGGCTGAAGACCGTGTTGTCGCGAGTCCGAATCTCGCCCTTCCCACTCAACCCGCTCAAAACCAGTTACGGTTTTGGCGCCCCGAAAACATCATGTTTTCGTGGGTTTTTACTGAAAAAGTTCTTGAAAACCATTAAGTTTTCGGAACTCCAGAAACACTAGTTTCTGGTTGTTTAATCAAAAAAAAAGATTCTCTTTAGTGGAATCAAACTTTACCACTTCTTATTAGGAGTATCAGGGGAGCGATCCATCTTATTACCATAACGCTCAAAAAACACTTGATTATTCAACCCAACCCGTTTAGGTGGCGGAACTCGCTCGCCAGGAAAACCCAACGGCAAAACCGCGATTGGCAAAACCTGATCGGGCAATCGAAGAATGTTCTTGACCGCAAGATCATCGAACGCGCTGACCCAACAAGACGCCAAGCCCTCAGCATGAGCCTGCAACAAAATGTTCTCCACGCACGCACCAGCATTCAAAAGATTATATAATTCTCCTCGAACAGGGTACAACTTCTTAACCTTAACAATGTCCACGCAAACCACGACGTACAAAGGCGCAGTAGTCATCCAATACTGGTTCAAACAAGCCTCCGCCAAACTCAACTTCAACGCAGGATTACGAACAATCACGAACCGCCAGTTCTGAACATTACCTGAGCTAGGAGCCCAAACACCAGCGTCCAAAACCCGCAACAACTTATCCTTCTCAATCGGCTGGTTCAAAAAACGCTTAACACTCCTCCTCGTACGAATACCCTTAGTAATATCCATCACAATAAATTAAAGAATACGATGATAATAAAACTTTTGGCAAAAAAAACTCTTATTAAAGACAAAAATAATAACTAAAAACAAGAATGAAATACTCTGAAGTAGCGAAGACTTACCAAGAACTCGAGAACACCACAAAAAAACTCGAGAAAACTAACATTCTAGCCAAGCTGCTCAAAAAAACGGGCACGCAAGACCTGGCCAGCGTAATAATCCTATGCTTGGGCAGAATATTCCCGTTATGGGATGACCGAGTCATAGGCGTGGCATCCAACCTAATGAAAAAAACGGTAAGCACGACCGCGGGCGAAGCAGAAAAAACCATCGAAAAAATGTGGGTGCAAAAAGGAGACCTAGGACTCGTAGCGGAAGAACTGGCAAAAAACAAAAAACAACAAACCCTAACCACTCAAACCTTAACAGTACAAAAAGTGATTGAAAACCTGCAAAAAATAACTGGCATCACAGGCAAAGGAGCCGTGGACAAAAAACTCTCATTAATATCAGAACTACTCACGTCAGCCACACCAATAGAAGCAAAATACATAGTAAGAACCGCGCTAGGAGAACTCCGCATGGGCGTTGGCGAAGCCCAAGTCCGAGATGCCATAATACAAGCCTTCTTCCCAACCATTGTGGGGCATCAACTATTCTGCCCGCGCTGCAAAACAATAATACCAAGAAATCACAAAAAATGCCCCTTGTGCCAAGCAGAACTCCCCGTCAAAAAACTGGAACAAGAAATAAAACTTGTTTTAGACAACGTTCAAAAACAAAAAATTCTCATGCACAAAAAATGGAAGCACCTGAAAAACCAGAAAAACGATTTCATAATGACAGATGACTTCAACCTGGAAAAACACGACCTGCGAACCATAAACTTCATAATACCTGAAACCCGGGAACAAGCCAAAAAACTGCAAGAAAAAATCAACAAAAAAGTCCAAACAGCTTACGACAAAACAATTGACTTCGGAGAAGTAGCACTAACAGTCAAAGAAAAAGGTTGGAAAGGACTAGAAGAAACCAGCCTCTCAGTTGGCAGGCCAATCAAAGTCATGCTAGCCGAAAGAGTCGCTGACATTAAAGAAGCGTTCAAAAAAATTGGTGTTCCAGCAGCATTCGAAACCAAGTACGACGGGTTCAGAATGCAACTGCATAAAAAAGGAAACGAGATAAAACTATTCACCCGCAGGATGGACGACATCACAGAACAATTCCCAGAAATAGCCGAAAGATTCTCCAAAGCAGTAAACGAAAAAGAAGTCATCCTCGACGCAGAGGTGGTGGGTTACGATCCGAAAACCAACCAACCTTTACCATTCCAGAAAATCTCCCGCAGAATCAAAAGAAAATACGACATCCAAGAAATGATCAGAGAAATCCCGGTGCGCACGTTTGCTTTTGACATCTTTCAACTAAACGGGAAAACCCTCCTTAAGAAAAGGTTTGAGGACAGAAGAAAACTACTCGAAAAAACGGTGAAACCAATCAAAAACGAGTTCGAACTTGCAGAGCAAAAAATACTGTCAACAGAAAAACAAGTTCAGGACTTCCTAAACCAAAAACTGGGCGAAGGACAGGAAGGATTAATAGGGAAAAAACTCGACGCCCCTTATCAGCCAGGAAAAAGGGTAGGGCATATGATAAAATTAAAGGTGGAAATGGAGACACTAGACCTAATCATTGTGGGCGCGCAATGGGGGGAGGGCAAACGCTCAAATTGGCTAAGCTCCTTTGAGCTGGCGTGCAGGAGCGAGCAAGGAGAACTACTTGCCATAGGCAAAATGGGGACAGGACTAACTGACGAACAATTCAAAACAATGACCAAAACACTGAAGTCCCTGATAATAGGTGAACAAGGAAAAAACGTGAAAGTCAAACCAGAAATAGTTGTAGAAGTGGCTTACCAAGAAATACAAAAATCCCCAACTTACTCTTCAGGACTGGCCCTCCGCTTCCCAAGAATGGTCAGATTCAGGGAAACCAAAAGCGTGGAGGACGCTGACACGCTCAAAAGAATAAACAAACTTTACAAACAACAAAAAATGGTTTTTGGTTAAAGTTCTCTCAGAAGTCTTTCGACACGTTCTGGCCATTCATTGTACAAAGCATTGATTATAGCTATTGCATGTGCATGGACCCACATATCATTAGCGTTGACAAATATCTTCCTCTTAATAACTTCTTCTGGTTTGAATTCTACAAAGTATTTCTCAACGTTTTCCTCGACGCCCAAGTCTCTTGTTATGTCAAATGTTTCGACAATCTTTTTCAGTTTCTTCTTCTTTTCAACGCTCTCTTCAACATCTCTGATGTGTTCTGTTATACCAGTCATTATCTCTTTTGAAGTCATATCCGTGCACAGTGTTCCGTACACCTCTGAGTGCATCGTTTCACGAGATCTTCCAAAACCAGTAATCTCGAACTTAAGCTTGCCTTCAAGAAGAAGTTCTTCCTTACCCTCCCTCTTAATTGTTGCGAAAGGACTTGGCACTCCATCAATAAGGTCGTTTCTCTCCATGAATCCTGCTGGCGCAATTCCATACCTGTTCGGGAAAGTCCCAAGTTTCTCACTTCTCTTGGCGTAGAAGCACATGTCATCATCAGTAATAGTAACAGCGCTTACACCAATGGGGTTGGCGAGTATATCATCCAAGTTGCGGGGGTCTTCTATGTATTTCTCCCTGATTGTTTTACCATCAGGTAACCGCTTGTCAAGACTCTGATTCGAACCCGCATAGGTGAAGTAAGTAGTGGGGTAAGCATCGATTTCCAGAATTCCGTTCTCAACACGCAAACCATGGGTGCCAACAAGTTGGTCATCAAAGAATGGACCTTTCATTCGCCTGACCTCTTCTTTCTTTCTCGCGATTGTTTCAGCAAGCCCTTCAGACACGTCAACGGGTATTTTCTTTGTCTTTACAGGGCTGTAGTTGAGTTTGAAGTGCTGTTCGTCAAACCTTCCTTTAACCATTTCAAGAAAATCTAATTGAAGATTTCCCATACTGTAATCAAACCCGCTTTTCATGATTAACCACCAAATAGTAACTATTAAAAAAGTGTCCGATTTTTATAGGGTACAAGATTTCATGTAAAAAGAAGAAAAAACACTTGATTTTTTTTCTAGTTGTACAGAGAAACACAAGACGACAGAAGAACTTAAATACGTGAGTACACATATTTCACATAGGTGATTAAATTGGTTAATTTGACTTTGGCTATACCTGAAGAGCTTCATAAAAAGATGAAACGACTCCCAGAATTCAAGTGGAGTGAAATAGCGCGACAAGCAATTGAAAGGAGAATAATGGATGAGGAACTTTTGAGAGACTTAAAATCAATCGCGAGAGCGGAAAAGGAATTAAAAAAAGGAAAAGCAATCTCCCACGAGAGACTAATAGAAGAGTTGGGACTCTGATGTCGAAAGTATTCTACTCAACAGAATTCGTGAAATGGATTAAGAAACAAGATAAGACAATACAAAAACAGATACTGAACAAACTTTTCAAACTAAAACAAGACCCGATGCTTGGAAAGCCTTTGAGAAACATATTCAAGGATTATAGAAGCCTTTACGTAGGAAAAGTAAGAGTTATCTATTCAATCAAAGAAAAAAGTATAATAGTTGCCAAAGCAGAGCACAGAAAAAAAATTTACAAAAAATAGTTTTTTGTGCAACGCAAATGTTTTCGAAGCCTTCATAACTCCCTACAGAATCCTGCCTTGGAGCACGCCCCCAAAACCTTTATCCCATTGAACCCAATGCAAAGGATTTCTCTCAGGAAAATCAACGCTGTCAATAATGTCTTCGAACCTGCTCTTACCTATAATAGGAAGGCCATAACTGATAACACTCTCACTTACAGTGTCACCCTTCCCCAAACCATTCAACAATTGCTCCACAGACCTGTACGAAATATGAAAGTTAGAACCACCAAAAACTTCAACATACCCGTATCCACTCCAAGCAACTCTTTTTGTTTCTATAACAGCTCCCTCCCCTTCACACCCATTTGCACTACACGTTCCATAAACAATTTTTGGGACTGTAACTCTTGGAATCACAATTTTATCCTTTGTAAAACCCTCTGTTGTGATAACCATTACATCAAAGTCGTTCGGCATTTGTCTAGACTTTAAAACAACCTTTTCAATCGTGGGCCCGAACAAAAACCATTTCTTTCTCGTTATAATCTCCTCTTCTTGCGGAAAATGTTTGTACAACACGCTTCCAAAAACAACAACTGATTCAATATCTTCGGGTTTTAACCAGCGCTTAGAGCCTTCAGCACTCGTGGCATGGTTATAAAACTGGGGCAGGTCAACGGAAATAGATCCAACATCTGGGATTTCAGTTGATAAAGCGCCAAGCCTCCCGGATTCAAAACATTCTTTTAAAAGTTCAGGTGTGACATCCACTTTTAACTCCTGATAAAGACTGAACTTATTAGACTTATAAAAATGTTTTCGAAACCTTTATAAAACTCAGAGTTTCCACTTAAAAGTAACAAAACGGTGATTCCCAATGTTAAACAACAAAGAATTTGTAAAAGAAGTGAAAAGTATTTTCGAACTAAACCTTTATGAGGTAAAGATTTGGTTAGCCTTACTATCAAGAGGTGTTTCAACAGCAGGGGAGCTCAGCACAATAGCAAACATACCACGCTCAAGAGCGTACGATATTCTCGACAGCTTAGAAAAACAAGGATTCGTTTTACTGAAAATGGGCAAACCCATAAAATACGTTGCAATCAGTCCAGAAGACGTGACCCATCAAATAAAGAAAAAAATTGATGTGGAAGCAACAAGAAAAAAAGAAGTCTTGAACAAACTGGAAAAAACTGGAACCATGAACAAGCTTTCCACGCTTTTCACGACGGGCATAAAATATGTTGAACCAATAGACCTTTCAGGATTGATAAAAGGCAGAAGCAATTACCATAACCAATTATCAACAATGATAAAAAACGCTGAAAAAACCGTGACTATAACCACCACGACCCCAGGTTTACTCCGCAAACTAAGCGGACTTAAAAAAGATTTTAAAGAAGCTAAAGAAAGAGGAGTAAAAATAAAAATATTGGCCCCGCTAAACGAAGAAACCAATGTCATGGCCGAGAAGTTCAAGAACTGGGTGGAAGTGGAAGGCGCAAAGCAGATTAAAGGAAGATTCGCTGTAGCTGACAGCAAAAACATAATGTTCATGTTAATGCACGACGAAGAAATCCACCCGCTTTACGACTCAGGAATATGGGTTAAATCAGAGTTTGTTGGCAACGCCATAGAAAAAATGATAAATCAAGAATAAAAA
>JAAOXT010000003.1 GCA_018221045.1 Nanobdellota archaeon
AGAACTTCTCTTTTATATAATTCCAAGAGTTTTTCGTCTTCTTTTTTCCTGTGCTCTCCAACCATCGCTTTTATTTCTTTGAGAACACCTGCGCTAGCATCCTTCAAGTTTTTCACCGCTTTTTCGAGCATTCCTTGAAGCTTGGAAACTTCTCTCTGCTCGTTCATCAGGGCTTGTCTTAAAGAATTTCTAGTTGACTTAACCATTGTGTCCAATAAACCTTTTCTTAAATCTGGACCTATGGTAAGATAAGCTCTCGCCCGCCTGTAACCCCTCGCCCCTCTTCCCATGTCAAGGTGGGACTCGTACCTTTCTACAAGTCTTCTAACGACTTTGATAACTTCTTCAACACTTCCTTTTATTCCTGATTTCCCGTAGTACTTTTCGAATTTGTCCAAGAAAATTGGGTCTGTGATACTAGGAACCATTCCTCCTGGGGGAGCCACTAGTTCTCCAGCATCTTTCATCTCGTTGTACACTACTTGCTTAAGCTTGTCTTCATAAATTTTCATTTCCCCGCCAATAATGTGTTGGGCGTGCTCGTCTAACACGCAGAACTTGTTTAATTGGTCGGATATCCTGAAAGCCAGGACGAGGAAGATTGTTTCGCTGACGCTTTGAATCATGCCTGTTCTGCTGTGATAAAAGTCTCTGTGCAGAGTTTTTTGCGTCATTTCCATGAAGTCTGTTAAATATCTTTTGATCCAAGCAATATCTGAATCCCCCATGGACCCAGTTGTTAGGAATAAGTCCCTTGCCAGTTGGCCTTTATCAGCGACCATTTTTTGACCTGCTTTGAAAGGCCCGTTTGGAGTGTAAGCTCCTTGCTGGAATATTTTAACCATTTTGTCGGGGAAAGGGTCGAGAACGTCTGGACATTTTTCGGGAAGAGCCCACATGTTGAAGCCGTCAGGCCTTTCTTGAGCATTAAGTTTTAGGGATTCGTCAATTATTTTGTTAAACATTTCCAGGTTTTGCAGTAATGGTTGGGCAGACGATATTTGGGAGGCCACGTCGTAACTGCCAGGGGAGTAAACTGGAGCCACTCCGGATAGAGTTGTTGATGCAGGCGTTCTTCCAGTGCTTTTCTTGTAGCGCGCGATTTCCTCATGTATTCTTTTAACTTCTTTCTTCCGCTTTCTGAAGTTTCTTCTACCCATCATTTTTTGAGCGTAGTACCCTTCATCTCTCACCCAACTTTCTACAGTTGATGCAGGGACTCCTTCGCTTGTAGCAAGGCTTATCAATTCCTGTCTAAAGGCTCCGGCGTTGGTCGTGCGCGCCAAGGATTCTTCTTGTCTTTTCCTTTCTTCTCTGTCTTTTTTGTCCTGTTTTTTCCTTTCCTTGTCGTCTCTTTTCTCGCTTCTTCTTCTCTCCTTATCATCTCTTTTTTCGCGTCTTCTGGAGTCTTTGTCATAACTTGAACTGGAGTAAGATGAACGGGTTCCTGAAAACGTCACGTATTTGCCAAGGATTTTCGAAATCACGAAGAATATGAACATTAGAATCACTGCTTGACCTAGTTCCCAGAAAGGGTTTGAAATCATGAGGGCTGCAACGCCAACCACTAAAAACAAGACAAAGTTGAGTATGTTGTTCTCGTTTTCATCGCCAACTCTTCTTCCCCTATCGTAAGCCGCGTAGAAAAGGACTATTGCTATCGCAATCCTTAAAGCTGGATTCATTGTGTTCACAAAATTTTGGATGAACCAAAAAGGGTTGGAGCTTTGATAGGATCCTCCTTGAAACGAGGGCGCGATTAAGGATACGTTGAATGCTCCTGATTGAAACATGAAAAAAGATACGAGTGCTGCCAGCCCTACGGAAACCATTATGGCAGTTCTTTTTTCGGCGTCGCTCGGGTAAGAGCTTTTTGACAGGAATTTGGTGAACACTAATTGTCCTATTGCGAAAACTATTGCGAAAACTATTGCTGCGTAAACTATTTGTGCGGGGTCACCGTAATCCTGGGCCGTGACCGGCGCAAATAACGATACAGCTAGCAAAGCTATGATAAACCCTTTATTCACAAGTAAGTATTAATCAACTAGAAATTTAAATCTTTCGAAGTGAAGCGTTCCAGCGCTTCTTTTTCTTTAAAGTGAAGCTTTCCAGGGATTACGATGGAGTGAGGGGGTTCGGACAGTTTTTTGTCCGTGATTTGTTTTATCGTGTTGTAAACGATTTTTTGGTTTTTGAAACCCATTTTGGAAAAAACGATTATTTTTGAGTTTTCAGCGAAAATTTTTCCTTTCCCGCCTTCAACCTTTTTTAGGATTTTTAGGGCTTCGCGGACAGTCATGCCGATATCCAGTAATAACAGGGTGTGAAGACCTTCTTCTTTGTTTTTCCTGATTTTTTTGTAATAGCTTGTTGGAAAAAAGTTTTGTTGAGGTCTTGGAACTGACACTGCTGGCCCGAAAGAGTATATTTGGAGTCCGGATTCGCAGACGCTGGTGAAAATGCTTGGCGCGTGGATTATTTTTGTTTTTAAACCTTTTTTTTCGGCGCGCAAAACGATGTCCACGTGAGTCGTGGCGGTCATCGGGTCGCCTATCACGAGTAAAGCCGTTTTTCCTTTAACTGGCATGAATTTTTCGGGTTCTTGCTCCACGTCCCGTCTTGACAGCAACGTTATTTTTTTGCCAACAATTTTTTCCAGTTCCTTTACGTCTTCAAGTATGGAAGTGTAAGATTCCAAGTAAACCTTGTCGCTGGACTTAGCTGCTTCCACGCCTTCTAAGGTCATGTCTTTTGCTTTTAATCCTGTTCCTATTAGGTATAGTGTCGCCATCTTCGTGAAAGACTTTTAAACCAGCGTTTTATAAATAATTCGCAAACAATGATTGCTTTACTGGCTTCTTATTCAGCAATAAGTCTTCTCTCTCTTATAGTTGCTTTCATTGTTTTGGTCGTCACATCCCTTACTGATTTGAAGACTAAAGAAGTGCCTGATTACGTGTCTGGTTTCGCCATAATCTCTGGACTGGTTTTCAAAACCTTTTATTTTGCGCTGAACCCGGACTTCAATCTTTTCATCTTGTTCGCCGGAATCGTGGGGTTGGTAACCACTTTTTCTTTGCTGCTTTACCGGGCTGGGCAGTGGGGTGGCGGAGACTTAAAGCTCATGATCGGGCTGGTTTTGCTGTTGCCTTTCGAATCCTTGACTCCTCTTCCTTTAATGATAATTTTTTTCTTGGCTTTTCCTTTTGTTGCCGGGGCTTACGGCGTTCTCGGCTCTACCTTATTGATCGCCAGGAATCCGAGAAAGTTTTGGGATTCTTTTAAGAAGAAGGTTTTGCGCACCATCTCGATTGCTGTCATCATTCTTGGTTTCAGTCTTTTCCCTTTGAGAGAGTTCAACTTCACTTTTCCAATCATGGTTTTTACCGCAGTCATGTATGTTTTACTGGAGGTAGTGTCTTCTTCCGAAGAGTGCATGATTAAGAAATTAAAGGTTTCCAAATTGACTGAAGGGGATTGGGTTGTTGAAGAAGTGCGCGTTAAAGGCAAAGTCTTGTTCAAACCGGTTTATCATGGCGTGACTTTGAAAGACATTGAAGCTTTCAAGAAAGCGAAGGTTAAGGAGGTCACTATTAAAGATGGAATCCCGTTCGTTCCCGCGTTCCTATTAACTTTCATCACCTCTTTACTGGTCAAGGATTTGGTTAATTCTTTTCTGACAAGACTTTTTTGAAAAAAAAAATTTGTTTTAACCCGCTCTTGGCGCAGGTTTTCTTGGAGGTATTGGCGGTTTTGGCACGGGCTTAGGCTTAGATTCCTCCACTTTTTCCTCTGGCGTTTCTTTTTGGCCTGCTATAGGTGTAGTGAGTTTTTTGTAAGCTTCTTGTAATTGTTCTTGCGTGACTTCTTTCTGGTTCAGGATGAGTCCTGCGTTGTCCTCGTCAAACCTTGGTATCACGTAAACGAACGCGTGGCCAACCCTTTGGCCCGCGGCAGGACCCACTGAGACAAGAATGTTAACTCCCTGCGCCTTGAGTGCTTGAAACATTAGGCCCCCCATGAGTCTTGCGATGAGCATGGTTTGCGCCAGTAACTCGTTGGGCATGCCCAAAAAACTCGAGTGGTGTTCTTTAGGTATCACAAGGACTTGTCCGGGGTTTACCGGTTTTATGTCCATCACCACTGATATTTTGTCGTCCTCGTACACTTTTTGGGATTGCTGATTATTAGCTAATTGACAGAAAAGACATTGTTCTTCCATAACCCTTAAAAAGTGATGGCATGAAATAAAAACTTAATGGTATTCACTAATGTTAGGGACTCGCTTGTCTCGGAAGCTAACAAGAGGAAGGCTGGCGTGGCGAGTAAAGATTTTTTGAGGAAAGAGTTGAAAAAACTTTTCAAGATGGGTGCAGGGTTTTACTCTGAAAAAAATTATTCTAACTCGTTTTACTGCTATTACTCTGCTATTAAGAAAATGGCTGTTTATTATGTTCAATCTGTTCTGGGCCAGCAAGGAATCCCTGAAAGCGATGCTTTGGAGTTCTTGGTTAAGAATAAGAAGTTCGGTCTTGACAAGAGTAAAACAAAATTTTTTGAACGGGTCGTGAACGAGTTGTTCCATCTTGGGAAAGCCGATTCTAAAGAATGCTCTTCCATCAAGAAATTGGCTTTGAACATGAAAAAAAAGGTATTATGAGATTTGTTCCCGATCACGCCGCGCTAGTCGTTAACAATTTTTTGGTCATAACTGATTTGCATGTGGGGATTGAGCGAAGCCTCGAAGACAAAGGTTATTCTTTTCCGTCCAGAACCAAAAAGTTGTATGAAGCGATAACTTTTTTGATGAGGAAGAATAAGTGCGAGAAATTGTTGATTCTGGGAGACGTTAAGGAGCGGGTTCCTGGCACGAGTTTTCAGGAGCGCGCTGAAGTGCCTTGGCTGCTCAACAAACTCTCGAAAGATTTTGGGGTCGTCGTGGTGAAAGGAAATCATGACGCGGGTCTTGAAAAAATCACTGATGTCGAGTTGGTGAAAGAGTTCTGCATTGGTGATACAGGTTTTTTTCACGGTCACGCTTGGCCTTCCAAACAAATTGTTGAGAAGAGTCGTGTTCTCGTGATGGGTCATGTTCACCCGTTATCGGTTTTTAGGGATGCGTTGGGCGTGGTTCATCAGAATCGGTGTTGGGTTGTCGCTAAACTAGATGAGAAAAAGATGTTGAAGCGTTATGGAAAGAATGTGGATAAGTTGGTGATAATGCCCGCGTTCAACCCGTTGCTTTCAGGGGTTCATGAAGTTTCGAAAGCGTTGACCAGTCTTATCATCAGTGAGGAGCGTTTTTTACTGGACTTGACCAAGGTGGTTTAGTCATTCTTTTCGTCTTAGGTACCATCCTTTGTCCAAAACATTTTTGACGTCACCGCTTCTTCTGAGTATTCCGAGTCCGAGGTAATCATTGTTCTGGTTTAGTATCAGGACTTTTTGGTCTTCTTTTATCTCGTCTTTTCTGGTAACGTATTCTTTGTTTATGTTTCTGCCGTACAGGAATCTTTGCTCGCCTTTCCGGTTAATCCATATTCTGCGGGTCGTGTTGACTTGGGCTAGTTTTTCTCCGAACTCTATGGATACCTTGAATTTTTTTCGGATTTCTCCCATGTAGAAACCAGTCATGTAAACGTTTTTTCCAAGTTTTTCGTAGGTTTTGTACAGTTCTTTTGATAGGAGGAACACTTCTTTTCTCGAGCCTGACTGCATTAGCAAGATTTTGTTTTGGCAGACTTTTTCAATGTCTTTTTCGAATTCTTCGAGCATCAAGTCTTTGACTGTTATCACTGTGTACCTCATCATTTTTTGAGCCTCCCTATGAAGAACCCTTCTGTCCCGTTCATGTGCGGCCAGAACCTTTTGCATTTAGTGATTTGTTCGGGTAGTTCGAGTCCGAAAACGTTTTTGAACGCTGGCTGGCCTTCAACTGTTTTTAGTGGCATGACTTTGAATCCTAGGCTCATCGCGTACTGGATTATTAGCTCGTTTTCTTCTGGCGCGTAAGTGCACGTGGAGTAAACGAGTTCCCCTCCTTTTTTGAGGACTTTATAAGCGGTTTTCACGAGTTTTCTTTGTATTCCTGATGATTGAATGATTCTTCGCTCATTGATTCTTTTGGCTTGTGAATGTTTTTTCATAATTAGTCCTTCCCCGCTGCACGGCGCGTCTAATAGGATTTTGTCGTACACGAGTTCTGTTTCTTCCGCGTAGCTGGCATCCATCCTGAACATTATTTCGTTTTCGAGTCCTAATCTTTGCACGTTCGACCGGAGTTTGCGCATTCTTGTGCTGTCAATGTCCATTCCCACGACCACCCCCCTATTTTTCATTAGTGCGGCTAGGTGGGTGAGCTTGCCTCCCGGGGCCGCGGCCATGTCCAGGACTAGTTCGCCAGGTTGCGGGTCGAGCTCGATTGCTGGTATCATGCTCGTCGCGCTTTGTATGAAGTAGTGTCCTATCAAGTATTCTGTGGTGGCTCCGATGGAGTACCTGCTTTTTTCCACCCAGAACCCGTCTTTGCACCAAGGTATTGGTTTTAGGGTGAAGCCTTTGTTCTCCAATCGCTCTCGTAGTTTTTGGGGTGTTGTTTTTATGGTGTTGACTCGCAAACTTTTTGTCAACGGTTCTTCCGTGGCTTCTATTAGTTTTTTGGCGCCTACCCTGCCTAGGAGTTGTTCGTATCTTTTTTTGGTGAAGGGGTTGAAGTTAACCATTTTTTTTCCAGATTCTTTTTGTGAGTTCTTCTAGGGTTTTGTAGTCTCTTTTCACGGTGGTGACGAGTTTGTCTCCTTCTACCCAGACTTTTTTCCATTTGTTCACGAATTTTTCGAAGTAGTTTTTTTCTACCCAGACGGGTGGGCCGTAGTGTTTGGTGTGTGGCGAGAATTTTATGGTTTGGAATTCGAACCACGCGAAGTTTTTGTCAAATCCTTTGTTCACGAC
>JAAOXT010000021.1 GCA_018221045.1 Nanobdellota archaeon
AGGTCTGGAAGAACTTCTTCGGATTCAAGAGTGCTCTCAAAGATTTTAGCCATTGAAACAAGGATTGCTGTAATCACGCCGGTTTGAATTGACAAAGTGAAGCTCAACGCGGTAAGCCCCGACATCAAAACATTCCTCCCTTTTTTTATGGGTATTAAGAACGCTAAAACGATTAACCCAATCCCCAACAAGTTTTGGGACGTCCACAGCACGTAAACCGTTGCGAACAATAACGTGATGAACAAAGTCTTCTTAACTAAACCTTTTCCGGATTCGACTTCTTTAATGGTTCCTCTTGTCAGAAAGACTCCGAGCAATGACGCGAGGAATTGGACTGCGAGAGCAACAAAAATCATTAGTCCTAATAAAGGTTAATAAGAGTAAATATGTGTTTCGACCCCATCACTCTTATTTTTTTCTGCCAATTCTCAGAGCATTCAAAATAACGGTTAAGCTCAAACCCATGTCGCCAACAGCTACTGCCATCCATAAAGTGATGATACCTGGAAACGCTAGTATCGCGAAAGAACTTTTAATCAGAATAGAGATGGCAACGTTTTGTTTTACAACCCTCATGGTTTTCTTGCTTAAATCAAGGAGATAGATTATTTTTGACAGGTCATCCTGCATCAACGCTATATCCGCCGCTTCAATTGCCACATCAGAGCCAATAGTTCCCATCGCGATCCCGACATGAGCTTTCGCCAGAGCAGGGGCGTCGTTCACGCCGTCACCAATCATGACCACGTGCTCGTGTTTTTTTAATAATTTATCGATTATTTTAACCTTATCTTCCGGCAGAAGCTCTGCATAATACTCGTCAATATCAAGTTTTGTTGCAATAGCCCTTGCCACATTATTATTATCCCCTGTGAGCATTACTGTTCTGATGCCCCTATTTTTCAGTTCTTTGATCGTAGTGAAAGAAACACTTCTTATCTTATCCATCAGCGAAATTACGCCGATGACGCGCTTTCTATTCCCTACCAGCACAAGAGTTTTTCCTCTACTCTCAAGCGTTTTTACCAGGCCTTCAGGGAATTCTATGTCTTTGCCTTCAAAAAAATTCTTATTGCCAATATAGAACAATCTTCCTCCTATTCTGCCTTTCAGTCCTTTCCCAGCAAAGGATTTGAATTCAGACACTTTTTTTGGTTTAACACCCTTTTTTTCTGCACTTCTAAGAATTGCTTTTGCGAGAGGATGCCTTGATTTTGACTCTAAAGAAGCTGCTACCCGTAAAAGCTCTTCCTCCGGATACTTGTTCAAGGCAATGATGTCAGTCACTTCCGGTCCGCCCTCAGTGAGGGTTCCAGTCTTGTCAAAGACAATTACTTTTGCATTTCTTATCTCTTCAACGTGATCCCCCCCTTTGATTAGAACACCGTTTTTCGCTGCAGAAGTAAGTCCTGATACCATGGACACGGGAGTGGACATTGCTAGTGCGCAAGGACAGGAGATTACAAGCAAGACTAGAGCCTTATAGAACCACTCGCTAAACGGCAGGCCAAACACGAGGGAAGGAATTATCATTATGAGAAACGCTAGAATTATGACTGTGGGAGTGTAATATCTAGCGAACTTGTCGATAAACACTTCTGTTTTTGATTTATTTTTTTGTGCTTCTTTGACAAGCTTAACAATTTTGGATAAAGTGGTCTCATCAGACTTTTTAGTCACTCTTATTTCGAGGAAGCCATCCTCGTTTGTTGTTCCTGCAAAAACGTCATCCCCTTTTGTTTTAGGGGCGGGCATGCTCTCCCCTGTTATTGAGGATTGATTTACTGAAGAACACCCTTTAGTCACGGCTCCATCTAGAGCAATCTTGTCTCCGGGTTTAACAACCATTATGTCGCCAACCTTCACTTCATGGGCATGAATTCTTAATTCTTTGTTATGTCTCTTGACCACAGCTGTTTCCGGCGCGAGCTCTAGAAGAGATGCCACCGATCTTCTCGCTCTTTCCGCTGCATAACTTTCAAGAAATTCAGCAATAAAAAACAGGAATATTACTGCCGCCCCTTCTTCCCCATGGCCTATCAAAAAAGCTCCAATCGCGGCAAGGGTTATCAAGAAATTTATATTCAACCTTTTTTTTACCAGCGAAAAAAAACCTTTCTTGATTATATCACGCCCAGCGATTATCACAACAACAAAAAATAAGACCTGAGCGACCAAACGCTGTTCTGTTAAAAACTCTAAGTATAAACCTATAGATAATATAAGCCCTGCCGCCAATATGATTTTGACGTCTTTCTGCTTCCAAAAAGATTTTTTCTCTTCAAAAACACCTGTAGCGCAAGCAGAGCAACATTTTTTATCCCCCTGTTCATGCATTTTGTTTTTCATTGCCAATTCCTTCTTGCAGGGTTTAATCTCTTAAATCTAAATTTCTCACACGCATCAAAAATTGTTATTCTTCTGCATGCTCAATCCCCATATCGATTAATTTTACAACGTGTTTATCAGCAAGAGAGTAATAAACGATTTTTCCCTCTTTTCGAAACTTGACCAGATTCGTGTTTCTTAACAGTCTTAGCTGATGAGAAACAGCGGAGTGCGTCATGCCAAGCAACGCTGATAAATCGCAGACACACAATTCTTTTATTGACAAAGCGTGTAATATTTTCACTCGCGTGGAGTCCCCTAGAATTTTAAAACAACCCGCTGTTTTCAGGAAAGTTTTATCACCAAGCATTCTGAACTTTACTTCTTGAACCGCCTTCTTGTTTACGTATTCGACCTCACAAACACCCTCTCCACCCATATGAATATATGCTCATATGTTCATATATAAAGCTTTTTATCATAATCCAGAGTAATCATTTAAATATTTAGATTTATTTTTCTATTTGCAAGTTAATGAAGAAACTAAATAAAAATAAACTGTTTTTTCTGGTTATAGCTTTCGCTTTTATTGTCGGGTTCTTTTGTTTTCTATCAGTTTACATCAACGAATCAGCAAGCTTAACAGGCCACGTCATAAAACTTAGTGAACCAAAAATGGTAACAAAAGTTATCGACGGAGACACAGTCATCATTGAAGGTGGTTATTCTGTGAGATTATTGGGCATAGACGCTGATGAGAGAGGTTACCCTTGTTATAATTCCGCTAAAGAAAGAATTGAGGAACTTGTCTTGAACAAAGAAGTTTATCTTGAATCTGACGGAGAAGACCAAGACATGTACAAAAGATACCTAAGATACCTTATCCTTAACAACGAAAACATAAACTTGCTATTGGTTGAAGAAGGCCTCGCAATCGCTCGTTTCTTCCCAGAAAACGTAAAATACTTGGAAGAAATTATTGCCGCAGAAAAATATGCTATAAAAAACAAGATTGGCTGCAAGTGGGGAGGAGAAAACCCGTCACCACAAATACAAGCAGAAGAACCCATAGAAAACTCGGTTATCAATGAAGATGCAGCTGTTACTCCTCCCGCAACAAATGTCATTAACGCTTGTGATGCAAAGAACTATGTGGGAGAAGAAAAAATTGTTGAAGGCAAAGTTGTTGACGGCTATAAATCTAAAACAAGCACTGTTTTCTTAAATTTTGGGAAACCCTATCCAAATCAGTGTTTCACAGCAGTTATCTTCTCCACTGATTTGATCAATTTCCCGCGAGACCCTCAATACTATTATGAAGGAAAAATCGTTAGGGTCAGCGGAAAAATCGAAGAATACGAAGGAAGGTTTGAAATCATTCTTGAGAATAGTTCTCAAATAATGGGTTGAAAGATAAAAATGGAATAGTAAGATTAATAAAACCCTTTTTCAACAATTCTCTTTACACTAATTCAAGGATGTGATTTTAGAAAATGGCAAAAGAAACAAAAAAGAAAACTGCAAAGAAAAAAACTACGAAAAAAGTTAAAAAAGAACCTCAAGAAGAAGTTGTTGAGGAAACAAAAACTGAAGAGCCTAAAGAAACAGTAAAAGAAGAAGGGGAAACTCGAACTTTCGAGAGAAGGGAAACTCCTCATTTCAAAACCTTAAAAAGTTTCGAACAAAAATACGGCACTAGAAATTTCTTAGAAATCGCTTTAAAAACGACAGAAGACGAAGCCAACCAGTTCATATCAATCTCCAAAGGATTTTACGACAGGGACGGGAGAAAAAGGTATAAGAGGTCTTTGGGATTCTCTGTTTCAGATGAGATGAAAAAATTCGTCATTGACTCGCTGAAAAAGATTTAGAGAAAAAAACTAGTGTTTTATTTATTTTTTTTTATTTTACTCACACTATTCCTTTCTTCCTCATGATTTCCCACATGCTGTTCACGGGTCCAGAACTCTGCTTTTTTTGCGGAGCGTAAGCGAAATACTTACCATCAATCATGTTAACAACCCTTTTCGCTTTACCCAAAACTTCCAGGTTTAATAGCAAAGAAAAAGCGGTTTTCTCATCGATCCCGAATTGCTTAGCTGTCTGCGTAACACTAGCCACCTGATTTCTCTTAAGGAATTCCACTAATTCCTCATTGTTAACCATAACAGACTCAGATACCCGTAGGATATTTAAAACTTATTGAACTTAGAATTAACTCTTTACAATGACACCTTTTTATGAACCAGCAGAAGACTCGTACCTATTGCAAAAATGGGTTAAAAAACTTGCTCGCGGCAAAGTCCTAGACATGGGGTGTAGTTCAGGAATACTAGCCCGAACCGCCAAGGAATCCGGGGCTGAAGAAGTCGTGGGTGTGGATGTGAACCCCCTCGCTGTCAAAGCAGCTAACCATGATTATAAAAGCATAAAATTCTTTGTGAGCGACCTGTTCGAAAAAATCAGAGAAAAATTTGATTTAATAATCTTCAACCCACCATACCTGCCCAAAGATGATAGAGAACCCTTAGGGTGGGGCAAGGTGGCAACCACTTTTGAACCGAACGTTTTCGAAAAATTCCTGAGAAAATCCAAAGAACACTTAAGAAAAAGCGGAAAAATATTGTTGCTTCTCTCTTCATTAACACCTCCAATCGCTCAAACACTCATCAACGCTTATTACGAGTTCAGGGTCTTGGATGAAAAGAAATTTGCTTGGGAAACCCTTTACGTGCTGGAACTCACCTAAATAAATCTTTTTTGATGTCCTGGATTAATTCTTTTTTATTCGTTCTCAACCCGATTACGTATTAGTTCTATCAAAGTCATCAACTAAATCGTATAGTGTTTCTAATCTTTTCACTTCTTCAGACTCACGAAACTTTAATACAGAACTTGTTTTACCTCTGAAAATACTTTGACGCCTTGATGCAGGCTTATATTCTTCTCCTTTTGAAATCTCCACTCTAAAGAATTTAGAGTCAAACATTCTCTGTCCTGGCTTATTATACATGCTTAATTCAATTACTAGACCATCTTTCAACGCATAAAAATTGCCGACGAAGGTTTGAGGTCTACCTAAACTGTCATTAGCCATCCCAATTCTTTCCCAGTCTGACACTGGCACTTCACACGCCAAATCAACTATTTCCTCTGATGAACGTCTATCAAAACTGTCATTAACCCGTTTGTATAATCTTTCTACTTTTTTTAGTTCTTCAGACTCGCGAAACTTGAGTATGGTTCTTGCTTGGCCTAGGAAGTAACCTATAGTTTCTCCTAGCCCTAAGTTATCTCCTTCTTCTGTTCCTGATATAACTTGCAAGGAAAATTCACTTGAGTTTAACACGTTTTTTCTTGACCTTAATTTAACCATGCTTAAAAAAAATCTCAGGTCGTTGTTACGAGCCCAATACATGCCGAATGTATCAGTAGAATCCCTGCCAAAATTTGTCCAGTCTGATAATCCACACGCCATATCAACTACCTCTTTTGGTGAAATCTCAAATTTATTGTCAATCGTCATTTTTAATCACTTCTACGTAACAAAAAAACGTGCTTTTTAAAACTTTCGTTTTTTATTTGACGAATATTTTTATCACGTCACCATTCTTCAGTTCATGGTCTTTTCCAACCGCCTTCTTTGTCCCGCAGTCAAAAGCTTTCACAAAACCCTCCCCGATCTCTTCATGAACTCTAAAAGCCAAGTCCAAAGCAGTGGATCCCTCAGGCATTAACAAGGCATCAGGCAGGACTTTACCCTTCTTATTGGTTAACTTATTCTCATCCTCAACCGGGTAAACAACGAAGTACCCGAGCACGTCAAGAACAGCCTTATTCAAACACCCCTGAACCCCTGTAGAGCCGTGCTTCTTCAACAATTCCTTAATCATTGCAAAACCTTTCAATCTCTTTTCCTCATTGATACTCCCGACAAGGTCGAAACAATCATCTCCTGGAACGTAGTCCACGCTCCCGTTCTCCGCGCCCTGTCTTAACGCGAGCTCAGCTATCGCGATGACAGGAACTGAGCCGTCCAAAACGTTTGCGGACGGCAAATCCATCTTGTTGGAAGCGAGGACAACTGGTTTTGACTGAATCCTTAACTGTCTGGCAAGTTCTTTTACCTGCTCTTCAGTCCAATCACTAACGTTTTCAAAACTCAATCCCACGTTTTTCATAGAATTTTTTAATTGATTTTCGTTAACTTTTATTCCAGTAATTTTTTCGACTAAAACTTTTTTAACATCTATTCTTGAGTGTTTCAGCTTGTTACGGATTTCTTGAACGTCTTTCTTGACCAGCGCGTGAAACCAGTGGTCTATCTCATCTATTAAGAATTTGATTTCAGTGGAAGGGTCGTAATCGTTTGGACTGCACTTCTCGCCTTTTTCGTTAGTGGTTCCTGAAGCGTCCACCACGTGAATCAGAACATCCGCTCTTCTAAGGTCGTCAAGAAACTGGTTTCCCATGCCTTTCCCTTCATGCGCTCCTGGCACGAGTCCTGCCACGTCCAAGAGTTCGACTGGAACGAACCTCCAACCCTTCTTGCATTTTCCACAATTTTTTCCGAAGTCCTGGCAAGCGCACTTAACCCTGATAAAACCGACTCCATGATTGGGTTTTATCGTGGTGAACGGGTAATCCGCTATCTCGGCGTCTGCTAGCGTGAGCGCCTTGAAAAAAGTTGACTTTCCCGAACTTGGTTTGCCTACAACCCCCACCAACATGTCTTTTCGTATTCTAGTAAAGAATAAAAACCTTTGTTTTCGAGTCTATACAAACAAATGGTAAAAAGAGTTGCGGTCTTGGATAAAAGAAAGTGCAAGCCAAAAGATTGTAATTACATGTGCATTAGGCTCTGCCCCCCTGTGCGGGCGGGAAAGGAAGCAATAATCAAAGGAGAAGACGAGTACCCAGTCATCAATGAAGAGGTGTGCATTGGTTGCGGCATATGCGTTCGCAAATGCCCTTACAACGCCATCAAGATAGTGAACCTGCCATCAGAACTTAACAAAGAACCTTTGCACAGCTACGGCAAAAACAGTTTCCGCGTCTACAACTTTCCAATAATCAAAAAAGGTGTTGTGACCGGTCTTCTCGGGCCAAACGCCATCGGTAAAACCACTATAATCAACATTCTATCCAACAACTTTGTTCCCAACCTCGGCGGAACCGAAGCCAGCGCCGAAGAAGTCATCAAAAATTTTAGGGGAACTGAAGTGCAAACATACTTCACAAACTTGTACGGCAAAAAACTGAAGGTTTCGGTTAAGCCACAGCACGTTGACGAAATCCCAAAAATTTTCAAAGGAAAAGTCAAAGAATTACTGCTCAAAACAGGCAATAAAAACGAGGTCGAAAAAGTTTCCGAAAAACTTGGCATCACCCACGTGCTGGACAGTGACGTGACAAAAGTCAGTGGCGGAGAACTCCAAAGAATAGCCATTGCAGCCACTCTTCTAAAAAAAGCGGACGTGTACGTTTTCGACGAGCCAAGCTCTTACTTGGATGTCAAGCAAAGACTCAAAGTTGCAGGAATAATCAGGGAACTCGGCGAGAACAAAACAGTGCTGGTCGTGGAGCACGACTTGATAATGTTGGATTACATGACCGACCAAATCCATTTATTGTACGGGGAGCCAGGAGTTTACGGCATCATATCCCAACCCTACTCCACTCGAATCGGAATCAATTATTATCTTGAAGGATTCATAAAACCTGAAAACATTCGCTTGCGCGACAAACAAATAGTGTTCGACGTTAAAACCCCTGAAAAAATTTTAGCCAAACAGGATTTGTTCGCGTGGCCTGAACTTTCAAAAAAGTACGGTAAGTTCTCGCTGAAAGCAAATCCTGGAAGAATCAAGAAAAGCGAAATCGCAGGAATAATCGGCGAGAACGGTATTGGAAAAACCGCTTTCGCAAAACTATTAGCGGGAGTGGAAAAACCTTCCACGGGAAAACTTAACAAGAAAATAAAAATTTCTTACAAACCCCAATACATCGTGCCAACAAGCTCTGAAACAGTCAGACAGGTTTTGAAAGAATTAAAAAGCGAAAGCCACGAGACTGAGATAGTGCGCCCGTTAAACCTGAAACCTTTATTTGAGAAAAGAGTTGACCAGTTGAGTGGAGGAGAATTGCAGCGCGTCGCCATTGCTTCCTGCCTGTCCAAGGAAGCTGACATATACTTGTTAGACGAGCCTAGCGCGCACTTGGACGTGGAGCAAAGAATCAAGCTCGCGCAAGCCATAGCAAAGTTTGTTAAGAATCACGGCAAATCCGCCCTGATAATTGACCATGATTTATTGTTATTGGATTACATTAGTGATGAATTAATGGTTTTCTTGGGAGAGCCAGGAATGCACGGCGAATCCCTCGGACCCCTGGCCATGGATGATGGCATGAACGCGTTCCTAAAAAAAATTGGTCTGACTTTCAGAAGGGATGACCACTCTCACCGCCCCAGGCCGAACAAGCACGGCTCTGTTAAGGATAGGGAGCAGAAAAGGAGCGGAAAATACTATTATCAATGATTTAACGAAGCCATCCTTGCAGAAGATTACATGACCACAATAGATTAAAACATCAACTTTCTTTTAATTTTTATGACAGAAAAACTAGAATTTTACAAGTGCGAGGTTTGCGGGAACATTGTTCAAGTTCTGCATTCAGGGGTTGGAACCCTTGTTTGTTGCGGGCAAAACATGAAACTTCTCAAAGAACACACTGCTGACGCAGGATTAGAAAAACACGTGCCAATAATAGAAAAGGTTAAAGAAGGGTTTAAAGTTAGTGTCGGCTCAATACCTCACCCCATGGAAGACAAGCATTATATCAAATGGATTGAACTATTGGCTGACGGGAAATCTTACAAAAAATTCTTAAAACCAGGGGACAAGCCGGAAGCCCTGTTCTGCGTCAAAGCTGAAAAAGTGGTGGCAAGAGAGTACTGCAACTTACACGGGCACTGGAAAAGCGGTTAACGACCGCAAGCCTTTTCATAAGCTTGCTTAACTTGCTTAGGTTTCTTGAAATCCTTATAGTACACTTTGGGGTATGGTCTTGGAATCCAAGTCTCGCAGTAACCTGTTCCCCCGTAAGATTTTCCCTTGGTGTAATATGGGTCGTTCCAATGACAGTCCACGTTTGGGGGAAGTTTCAAACTTTTTATGATTCCTGGACAATCTAAACGACATGAGTCACAGCCATAAGGAACGCTTAAATAAAAATCTCTTAAATCCTTTAAATTTTTAATAAGGCTTGTTCTAGCTAGTTTTTTTAAAGTAACTCTATAATCCGTCTTTATTCTCATACCAGATAAAACTCTTGGCCCTCCTGCTAAAAGAACTCCTCTACTTTTGTAAGTTGAAGACATGTCATGCCCTTTTCTACCAAACTTAAACTTTGAAAGAGGAGATGAAATGATTGAACCATAAA